>CAMQBP010000088.1 GCA_946999025.1 uncultured Prevotella sp.
ATCAAGAAGACCAAAAACTGGTATCTGCCGCTCAACGACTACCAAACATGGCTCAAGAAATGGATTCTGGAGGGTCATCAAGAGTGGCGATCCAATGTGTATGGACAGTGTAAAAGCTGGTTGGACCTTGACTTGCAGCCTCGTGCCATGACGCGTGACCTTGATTGGGGAATCCCTGTGCCTATAGAAGGAGCCGAAGGCAAGGTGCTTTATGTCTGGTTCGACGCGCCTATCGGGTACATATCGAATACCAAAGAACTCTGTGAGAAGGAGCCTGAACGCTGGGGATCATGGGAAAAATGGTGGAAAGACCAAGATACCCGACTGGTACACTTCATCGGCAAGGATAACATCGTGTTCCATTGTCTGATTTTCCCCACGATGTTGAAAGCCCATGGTGACTACATTCTGCCCGACAACGTGCCGGCTAACGAGTTCCTCAACCTGGAGGATGATAAGATATCTACCTCTCGCAACTGGGCTGTTTGGTTGCACGAGTACCTGAAAGACCTTCCTGGCAAGCAGGATGTGCTGCGCTATGTACTCACGGCCAATGCGCCAGAAACCAAGGATAACAACTTTACTTGGAAAGATTTTCAAGAGCGTAACAACTCGGAATTGGTGGCCATCTACGGCAATTTCGTGAACCGAGCGTTGCAGTTGACCAAGAAATATTTCGATGGAGTGGTGCCTCCATGTGGAGAATTGCTCGATGTTGACAAGCAAGCTCTTGATGAGTTCAAGGACGTGAAGAACAAAGTGGAGGGTTATCTCGATACGTTCAAGTTCAGAGAGGCACAGAAAGAGGCCATGAACCTGGCCAGAATCGGCAACAAATACATGACTGAATGTGAGCCATGGAAGGTTTGGAAGACCGATCCAAAGCGTGTGAAAACTGTTTTGTACATCTCATTACAGTTGGTTGCCAACCTCGCCATTGCCTTCGAACCATTCTTGCCGTTCTCTTCAGAAAAGCTTCGTCGCCTCATTAAGATGGATACTTGCGACTGGAACTTGTTGGGGAATCATGATTTGTTGAAGGCAGGTCACCAGCTGGCTGAACCCGAATTGCTTTTTGAGAAGATAGAAGACGAGACCATTGAGCTGCAACTTAAAAAGTTGGAAGATACAAAGAAAGCCAATGCCGCTGCCGCCTACACGGCTAACCCCATCAAACCGACGATTGATTTCGCTGATTTTGAGAAGTTGGACATCCGTGTTGGGCATATCAAACACTGTGAGCGTGTGAAGAAAGCCAATAAGTTGCTGAAGTTTACCATCGATGATGGTTCGGGTGAAGACCGCACTATTGTCAGTGGTATTGCCAAGTTCTACGAGCCAGAAAGCCTCATTGGTAAGGATGTTTGCTTCATTGCCAACCTGGCACCGCGTAAGTTGATGGGCATAGAGAGCCAGGGTATGATACTTTCTGCCGAGGACTTTGACGGTTCGCTCAGTGTCACAACCCTTGAACATCCTGTCAAACCAGGTAGTCAGGTGATGTAGAGAGCCTTTCATGGACATGCATCATCGGGATAAGCCTCCATCCGTTGCCACTCGTTTGGCTACATTTCGTTGAGCTTGAAAATAGTTTTTAAATCATGGAGCAGCTATTGCATTATTGTTGGAAGCATCGTCTGTTTCCATTACGACAACTCACTACCACCGACAATCAAGTGGTGGAAGTGATAGATGTAGGGCTGCATAATGCCAATTCGGGTCCTGATTTTCTCAATGCTAAAGTCAAGATAGGCAACACAGTGTGGGTGGGTAACGTGGAAATCCATGTCAGGTCGAGTGACTGGTATGTACATCGCCACGAGCAAGATGCGGCTTATAATAATGTGATACTGCATGTTGCGGGTGAAATTGATGCGGAGGTGAAAACCGAGAGTGGTCGTGTTGTGCCCCAGTTACAGCTTTCTGTGCCAGCTTCAGTTGCTCAGCATTACGAACAATTGCAGACCATCGACACCTATCCGCCGTGCTATGAGATTATTCCCAACCTGTCCGTTTTGATGATTCACGCATGGATGTCGGCCTTGCAGACAGAGCGTTTAGAACAAAAAACGCATGACATCGAACGCCGTTTGCAGCAGTGTGACGGTGATTGGGAGGCTGCTCTCTTCATCACCTTGGCCCGCAACTATGGTTTTGGCATCAATGGCGAGGCCTTTGAACTGTGGGCAAGGTCGATTCCGCTTCACGCTGTGGATCATCATCGTGATGACCTGTTTCAGATAGAAGCGTTCTTTATGGGGCAAGCCGGATTGCTGGAGCGTCATCTTATCCCGCAAAAATATCACAGAACGATGGATGAAGAGGGCTATTTTGAGTGTCTGCGAACAGAATATCTCTATCTGCAACGAAAATTCTCACTACGTCCTATCGACGGAAAAATATGGCGATTCTTGCGATTGCGCCCGCAAAATTTTCCATACATCCGCATCGCACAGTTGGCCAACCTATATCATTCCCGTCGGTTTGGATTGCGCAATTTGGTGGAAAGTGAGACTCTTGACGACTTAAAAGTAGCGATGAAATCGGCTGTTTCGCCCTATTGGGAAACTCATTATGTGTTTGGTTCGGTGAGTAGGAAGAGCGAAAAGAGGCTTTCGGAAGCGTCACTTAACGTTCTTCTTATCAACACCGCCATCCCATTTTTGTTCGCCTACGGTCGGCATGAGTCGTCAGAGCAGCTGTGTGAACAGGCCATCAACTATCTGGAACAGCTCAAACCAGAGCGAAATCACATCGTCAACATGTGGCAACAATGTGGTCTCGATGTGCAAAATGCAGGCGATACTCAGGCTTTAATCCAACTTAAAACACAATATTGTGACCGGAAAGAATGCCTTAGATGCCGCATTGGCTATGAATATTTAAAAGGAAGGGAGTATTGATTCGCCGTCGGTCAGTGGCCTAAAACGGCTGACATGGCTCAAAAACTCACATTTTTAAGAACTCAAAAACTCACAAACTCACCAACTCATCAACTCAAAAATGAACTATATTTTCGAGACACGAATGGAGGTTCGCGACTATGAATGCGACATAGAAGGCATCGTGAACAACGCCAATTACCTCCATTACATCGAGCATACGCGCCATTTGTTCCTCCGTTCGTTAGGCCTTAGCTTTGCAAAGATGCACGAACAGGGAATCGATGCCGTGGTGGCTCGCATGAACTTGCAATACAAAACGCCACTCAAGTGTGATGATACTTTCATTTCTCGTTTGGCTTTGAAGAAAGAAGGCCTGCGCTATATTTTCCATCAGGATATCTTTAGGGAGCAGGATGACAAGCTTTGTTTTAAGAGTAAGGTAGAGTTGGTGTGCCTCATTCATGGCCGTTTGGGGCATAGTGAGGAGTACGACCGCGCGTTTGCTAAATATCTATGAACATGACAGACCCACAAGAACTCATCAACACTATCGCTTTGACACGCATCAACCATTTTCATCTTACGGGAATGGTTCAGCTGTATCGTAGGTTGGGCTCGGCGACAGCCGTGATAGAGCATCGACATGACATCCGTGAGGTGCTGCCCGATGCGTCGCCTAAGTTGGTGTCATCGCTTCAAAACGTAGACCAATACTTGCGCAGAGCAGAGGAAGAACTCGAGTGGGACGTGTCAAATGGTGTCATGCCGCTTTGCATGAATGACGAAAACTACCCGCAACGGCTCAAGGAATGTGACGATGCACCGTTGATGATGTTTTACAAAGGGTCGGTCAACCTGAACCAACGTCGTGTCATCAGCGTGGTGGGAACCCGAAGAAACACCGTCTATGGAGAGGATTTGATTCGTCGGTTCATGGCAGAACTGCGACAGTTGTGTCCACAAGTACTCGTGGTAAGCGGCCTCGCTTATGGCGTTGACATCCTCGCTCACCGTCATGCTTTGCAAAATGGATACCCTACAGTGGGTGTTCTGGCGCACGGATTGGATTATCTTTATCCTCCCAGACATCGGCAAACAGCCGATGAAATGGTGCAAAAAGGAGGATTGCTCACGGAGTTCCTCACGCAGACCAATGCGGACAAAGTGAACTTTGTGAGAAGAAATCGCATCGTAGCAGGAGTTTCTGATGCATGTATCGTTGTAGAAAGTGCTGCCCATGGTGGCGGATTAATCACCGCCAGTTTGTCTCGCACCTATAACAGAGAGGTGTTTGCCTTCCCTGGTAACGTGGGTAGTCCCTATAGTGAAGGATGCAACAACTTGATACGAGACAACGTAGCAGGGCTCATCAATCATGCTTATGATTTCGTTAAAAGCATGGGATGGGAAGATGATGCAAGGCTCAGTCGTGCACATCATGAAGGAATTGAACGACAGTTATTCCCTGATTTATCGACTGAGGAACAGCAAGTTGTTGCCGTGTTGCGAAAAAACAACGACTTGCAAATCAACATGCTGAGTGTGCAGGCGGGCATTCCCATTGCCAAACTCTCTGCCATTCTCTTTACTTTGGAAATGAAAGGCGTGTTGAAAGCCTTACCTGGTGGTATTTATCACTTGCTCATGGGTTGATAGGAATCTGCTCATAGGTTGATATCGTTCATGGGCATTCTATGCCATGTCGTTTAGATTTGGCAGCTTAAAATAGATATAATCAGATACTTTTTTAGGAAAATGAAGATAGGAAACATTGATTTAGGCGTGCAACCAATCTTGTTGGCTCCGATGGAAGACGTGACAGATATCGGTTTCAGACAGTTGTGTAAGCGTTTTGGAGTATCCATGGTATATACCGAATTTGTCAGTGCAGAAGCACTCGTGCGGTCCATTAAAGCCAGTTTGAACAAGTTGAACATTAGTGACGTCGAACGCCCCGTAGGCATACAAATTTACGGAAGGGACGTTGAGTCTATGGTGGAAGCTGCCAAGATTGTTGAACAGGCTCATCCTGACGTGATTGACATCAACTTTGGATGTCCCGTTAAGAAGGTGGCAGGCAAAGGTGCGGGTGCTGGTATGCTGCGTAACATACCGCTTTTGTTGGAGATAACCCGAGAGGTGGTCAAGGCAGTGCGTACGCCAGTAACGGTGAAGACGCGTTTGGGATGGGATGAAAACAATCTTATTATCACCGAATTGGCCGAACAACTGCAAGACTGTGGTATCCAAGCGCTGACCATTCACGGCCGCACACGCAGTCAGATGTACACCGGAAATGCTGATTGGAGGCTGATTGGTGAGGTGAAAAACAATCCTCGCATCCACATTCCTATCATTGGCAATGGCGACATTACCACGCCCCATGAAGCCAAACAGGCTTTCGAACGTTTTGGCGTAGATGCCATCATGGTTGGCCGGGCAGCCTTTGGACAGCCCTGGATCTTTAAAGAGATGCGTGACTATCTCGACGGAAAACCTTACGATGCGTCGCTTGACATCAATAAAAAGATAGACATATTGGAGGAACAGCTGCACATCAATGTGTCACGTATCGACGAATACCGGGGTATCTTGCACACCCGGAGGCATTTAGCAGCCAGTCCTATCTTCAAAGGCATCCCCGATTTCCGACAAACCCGCATCGCCATGTTGCGGGCATCTACCGTTGTAGAACTGGAAAACATTTTGGAAGCGTGCAGAAAACGCTTGGTGGAAGAACGGTAAACCGCATGTCTTTGAGTACGACGGCTAATACATCTCCGTTCTAGGGGCGTGTGAGAAAGCGCCGTGCCTTCATGGTGCGGGCATTGTCAGTCATCATGCAGTTCATGATAGCGTGTCTTTCATTTGCGGCTAGTACTTGCTTGTCCGAGTCTGTCATCATTATCCTAAAAGTCAACATCAGGTTGTCGCTCAGTGTCATTGTCAGTCTTACCGAGGCCTTCTGGTTCTTTTTCGTTTCATGTTTGTTTGGGTAAGTCTTTTCATTTTATTTGAATCCGTCTGTATTGCTCACTGTTTTTAACACGAATGCCGAGCGTTTTTGCAATCAACTTTGTCACTGCCCGCAAATATGCCGTTAATTCGGCTGGTTTTGCATGTCAAAGATAGTCAGCGAGTTAGTTATCTTTACTTGGGGAAATGCGCCAATAGTAAGTTGATTTTTTGATGTAAAAAGACCTGTTTTACGGTAAAAAGCCCTCAATTACATGTGTTTTTGGAGGGTAAAAGCATACAAATAGAGGGACAAAAGCATGATGATTGCAGGTCAATGTCATGCAAGTTGGGGTGCTGGATGGGCGTCCTACGCATTTGATTCGACTGAATCAGCGTTTTTCTTGTCTATTTTTAATTTTCTTTTTGTTAAGAAAAAAGAATTGGTTTAACAATCGAAAGGTTTGTTAACAAACCGAGAGTGTCTTAGACAATCTTTCACTTGCGCCTATTTTCGTTCTGAAAATAAGTGATGCCTGGTTTTTAACATGCACTTTGTTCCGAAAAGCAGTGATGTCTGGATGTGTACAAACTTGTTTGAATTGCCGCGGCGCAACCTGTTTCGTGCGATTAATACCAAAGATGACATGACGCATTTCGTGTGTTTCACTTGATGCGTGCGTTGGGAATTCATTGAACCAGTCATGCCGGTTTTTTCGCTCGTCGTTTGTCTGCAATGTCATTATCACAAAAGTGGAGTTTGACCATGATGATGCAAGGACGTGAGCAGGTTCAAAGAAAAGAATGGTAGTCTTATTTACTGTTTTCCTATATGTTTTATTTCCTCTTGAGCCAAGTTATCTTGTCTATTGTCAAATGCGACAGCTTTAATATCGGAATGGAAACCAAATAAGTTGAAATCAGTAATGTGAAGAAAATGAGTATGGGATAACGAGCTCCGTATATCTCATCATGGAAAAATGGTCCATAGATGAAAGCGTGTGTAAGCCACATCACCATGGACTTTTTTCCCAACTCCGTTAGTATGTGCCTTGTGGCACCTTGTATTTTTAAATTCAAGTACAAAACGACAAACACGCACATCATGAATGTGCCGAACAGCGCCGACCCCGTGAGGCAGTGAATGGAAAACCACATGACAATCAGTACTCTAACCAGCCATTGACGACTGTGTAAGAATGGAATGATAACTGTTTTGCGCTTCGTTATATAGCAAATAATCGCTCCAAAAGTGAAAGCAAAAAGTAAATCGAAATATGTGAAAATGATGGTGTACCACTCGTGATATGCTTTTGCCGGTGCGATGTATTGGCTGATTACATACATGCTTAATATGGACAGAATGAGCGTGCAGACGAATGAATGTTTGATGCCGAATTTATCGATACACTTAAATATGATGGGTGAGGATATGCTGATGATGCAGTAAGGTAGCAGAAACCATGCCGGATGGTTGTAAGCGTCGGTGTCCCATCCTGTAATGTTGGCGGCCATCGTTTGAAATGTTCCAACCTTAAAGTTGGTGAAGAAAAAGTGTCCGATTCCTACAAATATGAACAAGATCAACCAATAGTTGAGGTATAATTTAGCCGTGCGTTTTAATTGGTCTTCAAAACGCAGTTTCCCGTTTATATGAGCGTATGCAAGGCCGTATCCACTGCACGTTAAAAAGAAGCCGACGGGTCCGCAAGCTCTCGTGAATATTGTGGGTCAGTCGTAAAACCCAGTTGCATCCCTCTCTCCTCATGCACATAATTTCAT
>CAMQBP010000089.1 GCA_946999025.1 uncultured Prevotella sp.
CCCGATCGTCAAAGAAGTCAGTGTTCACCTGGGTCTCAACACCATCCAACAGTCCATCTATCAGCTTGTTATATCCTCCTATGGGAATGCCTTGATAGCGGTCGTTAAAATAGTTGTTGTCAAAAACCAGCCGAACCGGCAGTCGTTTGATGATGAAAGCCGGCAGTTCAGCACACTTTCTCCCCCACTGTTTCTCCGTATAGCCTTTGATGAGTCGTTCGTACAGGTCAGCTCCCACCAGCGACAAGGCCTGTTCTTCCAGGTTTCGTGGTTCTTCCACCCCGTCGGCCCTCATCCTGTCCATGGCCTCTTGACGCTGCTCTTCCAACTTCGCTTCGGCCTCCGCAGGGGTTGTGACGCCCCACATCTGGTAGAAAGTGTTCATGTTGAACGGCAGATTGTACAGCTTACCTTTGTAGTTGGCCACCGGTGAGTTGGTGAATCGATTGAACTCGACCAGCGAATTGACAAAATCCCACACCCGCTTGCTGTTCGTATGGAAGATGTGAGCGCCATATCGGTGCACGTGAATGCCTTCCCGCTGTTCGCAATAAAGATTACCGCCCAGGTGAGGACGCTTGTCAATCACCAGGCACTTTTTGCCTCGCTGGGTTGCCATGTGGGCGAACATACAGCCGAAGAGGCCTGCGCCTACAATGAGGAAATCATATTTTTGGGTGCTCATAGCCACCAGTACTAACTGAAAGGGGGAAAGAATGAGAGGGGTGTTTAATCGATTTGTCGCACGAAACGCAGTGACGACAGCAGGGATTCATCAGAAATTTTATATAGAAGGGATGAATAGGTACACATCGCCTAAAAAGATTTGAATGCTCTATGAAGCATAGAACGGAAAAGGATAAACCATCTTCTCCTTACCCATCTGGCCGACAGGCAAGCGCGTTTACTATTCTCCGTTTCTCGTCTCCACCGTAGAGCAACTGAATCGCTCGCAGAGCACTCAAAACATAGCGTATCTTGTTCTGTGGGCAAAGTTAAATATTTTTCTTCAATGCTGCAATTTTTACATCTATTATTGTAGACGCAGAAAATCAAAAGACAGAAAACGTCAGTGCCAAAGTTCAACACCAGTAGCTTAGCACATTTGCTTCATTTTCACAGCTCCATAGGCCTTCTTTTCCAAACTCATTGACTTTACCCGCCAAACCCATTGACTTTGACCACCAAACTCATTGACTTTACCTGCCAAACTCAATGACTTTGGAACGGTAGAAAAACGAGGGAAACACAGCAAAACAAAAAGAAAAAAGTCCAAAATATTTGCTATCCTATCGAATTGTCCTATCTTTGTATCTCGAACTACAAATCCATCTCGAACAGATGCATCAAGAACAACTCACGAAAGAGAATCTACGAATCGTCTTCATGGGCACCCCGGAGTTTGCCGTAGGCTCGCTCCGCGCTCTCGTGGAGGGAGATTACAAGGTCGTAGCTGTGGTGACCCAACCCGACAAGCCCGTAGGTCGTCATCACGACACGCTACAAGCATCCGAGGTGAAAAAGTACGCTTTGGCCCAGGGGCTGCCCGTCTTGCAGCCCGAGAAGATGAAAGACCCCGCCTTTTTGGAGCAGTTGGCCAGCTATAAAGCCGACCTTCAGGTGGTTGTGGCCTTTCGTATGCTGCCCGAGGTGGTGTGGGCCATGCCCCCACTGGGTACCTTTAACGTGCATGCGGCACTCTTACCTCAGTATCGGGGGGCCGCACCCATCAATTGGGCCGTCATTAACGGCGAGACAACCACAGGAGTCACCACGTTCTTCCTGGACCATCAAATCGACACTGGACGCATCATCCTGCAAAAAACGATGCCGATTCCCGATGATGCTGACGTGGAGTATGTCTACAATCATCTCATGGTACTGGGGGCACAGCTATGCCTCGAAACCATTGACCAATTGATTGAGAACGGCGGAGAGATTCCATCGACACCGCAAGAACACTATGCCGTGGACGAAGCCAACCTGCATCCGGCACCGAAAATCTTCAAGGAAACGTGCCAAATCAATTGGCATCAGCCGGCTAAACGCGTATACGATTTCATCCGCGGACTGAGTCCGTATCCGGCAGCATGGACCATCGCCACTGATGGCAACGGCAAACAGCAGACGCTGAAGATTTACAAATCAAGCAAAACCAACCTTGCGGCTGATGAAACACCGGGTACGATGTGGGTGGAAAACAAGAAACTGTATTTCGCAACTGAAGACAACTGGCTGGAAATCACTGAGCTGCAGATGGCTGGCAAGAAGCGCATGAGCGCGAAAGACTTCCTAAATGGGTGGAGGGAATAAAGCCAATTAGGCCAATAAACCTAATTGGCCCAATTGGCCTAATTAGCCTAATTAGCCTAATAACCAGCAACCAGAGAATCTTAAAAACTTACAAAACTCAAAAACTCACGAACTCAAAATGACCATACAAGAAGACATCAAGAACGCCATAGAGGTGATGAAACAGGGTGGCGTGATACTTTATCCCACCGATACCGTGTGGGGAATAGGTTGCGACGCAACCAATGCCGACGCCGTGGCCAAAGTGTACAAAATCAAAAAACGCGACGATTCGAAGGCACTCATCTGTCTGGTCGATTCCGATTCGCGTCTGCAACGCTACGTGAAGCAGGTGCCCAGTGTGGCTTGGGATTTGCTGGACGTGGCCGTAAAGCCAACGACCATCATCCTGGATGGTGCCATCAACCTGGCTCCCAACCTCATTGCAGAAGATGGAAGCATCGCCTTGCGCATCACCAAAGAACCTTTCTCGCACGAACTGTGCTACCGTTTTCAGAAAGCTTTGGTAAGTACCAGCGCCAATATCAGCGGTGAACCGGCAGCAGCCAACTATGGTGACATCAGTCAGGAGATACTCGATGCGGTAGACTATGTTTGCCATTCGCGCAGACAGGAGCACAAACCCCACACGCCCAGCAGCATCATCAAGCTGGCAGAAGATGGAGAGGTAACCATCATCAGAAAATAAAACACACGCCCTTGACAGCTGTCGCCCCGGTCCGATGCCTCACTTTCCACGAGACAGGCGACAACAGGATAAACGATGCAACTAACAACCTATATCAACAAACTTCACAAGTGGAGACTGACACATCTGACAAATCGTCAGATGGCGACCATCCTAGCCTTTTTCATCGGTATCTTCGCCTCGGTAGCCGCTTATGTGTTGCACTTCATCATCAGACAGATACAGCATTTACTCACGGCTGGTTTCGATGCTACCACCTACAACTGGCTGTACCTACTGTTCCCCGTTATCGGCATTTACATCACATCACTCTTCGTGAGATATGTGGTGAAAGACAATATCTCGCACGGCATCACGCAGGTGCTGTATGCCATATCCACCAAGCAGTCAAGGCTGAAAGCGCACAACTGTTGGTCATCGGTCATCTCATCGGCCATCACCATTGGCTTTGGTGGGTCGGTAGGTGCCGAGGCTCCCATCGTGCTGACGGGATCGGCCATAGGCAGTAACCTCGGACAGCTGTTCAAGATGGACAACAAAACGCTGATGCTGCTCGTGGGTTGTGGCGCATCCGCCGCCATCGCGGGCATTTTCAAAGCCCCGATAGCCGGACTGGTATTCACGCTGGAGGTACTCATGGTAGATCTCAGCATGGCTGCACTGCTGCCTATCCTCACCTCTACCGTCACGGCAACCGTCTTCACATACATCTTCGTGGGTAACCGCTCGCTGTTCGATTTCACACTCGACAGTGCTTGGAACATCGACCGCATACCAGCAAGCATCCTGCTGGGATTGTTCTGCGGCATGATAAGTCTGTACTTCATCCGTATGATGAGCAAATGCGAAGGAGTGTTCGAACAGCTCAAAGACTATCCATTCGCCAAACTTTTTTTAGGGGCTATCCTGCTAAGCTCACTGATATTTTTCTTTCCTTCACTATATGGTGAGGGCTACAATTCACTGAATATCTTGCTCAACGGAAACACGGAAGCCGATTGGAACGCCGTGATGAACAATTCATTGTTCGCAGGCAGTTCGGGCTTACTGGTCATCTACATCGCTTTAGTGCTGCTCACAAAAATCTTTGCCACATCGGCTACCAATGGCGCGGGTGGTGTAGGAGGAACCTTTGCGCCATCCCTGTTCGTTGGAGGGTTCGGCGGTTTTCTCTTTGCGCGTGTGTGGAACATGAATCAGGTGGGAACTTACATCCCCGAAAAGAACTTCACACTGCTGGGAATGGCTGGGGTGATGGCTGGGGTGATGCATGCCCCTTTGACCGGTGTGTTCCTTATTGCCGAGCTCACAGGCGGCTATTCGCTGTTCTTACCGCTCATCATGGTGAGCATTGTATCTGTGATGGTCATCAGCATCTTCGAGCCACACAGCATCTATGCCATGCGTCTGGCACGCCAAGGTAGGCTGCTCACCCATCATACAGACCGGTCAATCCTAACGCTCATGAGTCTGGATAGCGTAATTGACCATGACTATACGACCGTTGACCCAGACATGCCGTTAGGGAAGTTGGTGAGTGTGATTAGCAGGAGTCACACCAGTTTTATCCCCGTCGTTAACGCAGCAGGCATCTTATTGGGCATCATTGACATTAACAAGATTAGGCATGTGATGTTCAGAACCGAACTGTATCACCGCTTTACCGTGCAGCAAATTTTAATACCCCCGAAAGCTACACTGGGTATCAAAGACTCGATGGAAGAGGTGATGGAGAAGTTTGATAAGACCAACGCCGACTATTTGCCAGTGGTTGACGTGAACGGACAGCTCACCGGCTTTGTGGAGCGTACTCGCCTGTATTCCATGTACCGCAAGACGGTGGCCGACTTCTCGGCAGAGTAATTGAAAATAAATGGCAAACACGAAAGCAGGAGGTTTCTCCGTGCCTCGTGTTTACCACAGTATTACAGCACCGTTGCGCTGGTTAGCCATACAAACGACGCTGGAAATGAATGTTGCTTGTTGGGGCAAACCTATTTGTTCACCTTGACAATCTTTGTGGGTTGCTGCTCTTTGTTTCGTCTGTTGGTCACGGTGACCACTGCTTGTGCCAGGTTGAGAAAGGCCTGTCCCGTCATCGTATCAGTGTGAACAGCCGACGGTTCACCATCATCACCGTTCTCACAGATGCTCTGCACAATGGGAATCTGCGCCAACAACGGCAGCTTCATCTCGTCTGCCAGCTGCTTGCAGCCATCCTTTCCAAAGATAAAATATTTGTTTTCAGGCAGTTCAGCGGGCGTGAACCAAGCCATATTTTCCACCAATCCCATAATCGGCACGTTTACCTTGTCGTTCTGGTACATATCAATGCCCTTCCTGGCATCAGCCAAAGCCACCTTCTGCGGTGTGCTCACGATGACAGCTCCAGTGATGGCAAGCGTCTGGAGCAATGTTAAATGAATGTCACTTGTACCTGGTGGCGTGTCAAGGATAAAGTAATCCAGCTCGCCCCAATCAGCATCAGCAATCAATTGTTTCAGCGCATTCGACGCCATGCTGCCACGCCAGAGTGTTGCGGTCTGGGGATTGACAAAGAAACCCACGCTCAACAACTTCACACCATATTTCTCTATCGGCACAATAAGTTGTCTGCCCTCTTTCTCAATAGCATAAACTCGCTCGTTTTCCACACCGAACATCTTGGGCATAGATGGACCGAAGATGTCAGCATCCAACAATCCCACCTTGTAACCCAGTTGCGCCAAGGCGATGGCCAGATTGGAAGAGATGGTCGACTTGCCCACTCCACCCTTACCAGAACTTACGGCAATGATGTTCTTCACTTGCGGAAGCAACTTGCCAACCTCTGGTCTTGGTGCGGTCTTGAACTCGGTTTTGATGTTCACCTCAACCTCTTTTCCCACATGGAAGTGGATGGCAGCCTCGGCAGCCTTGATCGTTGACCGCAGAAAAGGGTCGGTTTCGCGGGGAAATATCAAGGTAAACTCAACCTTCATCCCATCGATTCGGACATCATCTGCCAGCATGTCGCTCTCAATAAGATTCTTCTTGGTTCCGGGATACATCACCGTTGCCAATGCCTCAGTAATTAGTTTTGGATATAAAGTCATTTTCTTATGTTTTGTATTTAGTGTTGTCATCCTTTCTTTTAGAAGCGATTTTCTACAGAAAAATTACAGGTTCATCCCCTGTCGATGCAACACTGATTTTTCATCTGATTTCATTTTTGATGGATTTACTTACCAGTAGCCTTGCCACTGCGCTTGCTGCGGTGGTAGCTACGATAGTCATCGAGGGGTATTTCCACGTCGGGTTCTTCCAATTGGCTTTCATGCGGCAGCCGGAATTTGATGTACTTGATGTTCAATCCCCGCTCCATCCACATGCTTTCATAATACGTCTGGATGGACAGGATGCGCCGGGTGGCCTCATCAACGTCAGCGGTGTGATACAGGTCGGCTGTCTTTTGGAGCAACGGCAGCTGGTTTTTCTCCACCATGAGCGATGTGTAGGTGAACAAAAAGTTAGAGTCGGTCTTGAGATGCACCACCCCACCGTCTACCAAGAAACGGCGATAGCGGTTCATGAAAAAGGTGCTGGAGAGCCGTTTTCGGGCATTCTTCATCTGCGGATCAGAGAAAGTGAGCCATATTTCCCGCACCTCATCCGAGGCAAAAAAGCGGTCAATCATCTCGATGTTCGTGCGCAGGAAAGCCACATTGTCCAACCCTTCGGCCAAAGCCTGCTTGGCACCGGTCCACATGCGCGCACCCTTGATGTCAACGCCGATGAAGTTTACGTCGGGGAAAAGCCTGGCCAGTCCCACGGTATACTCGCCCTTACCACATCCCAGTTCCAGCACAATGGGATGGTTGTTCTTGAAATAATCGTCGCACCAGTGACCTTTCATATCGAAAGGAACGTTCTCAAGTACAGAAAAGGGATATTGAAAGACATTTTTGAATGTCTCCATTTCAGCAAATTTCTCTAATTTTCCTTTGCCCATAAAGTATTTTTTGTGTTTGCAAAGATAATCAATTATTTATTTTCAGCCAAACCCACACAGGCTTTAATCGGCCGAAACACAAACTCGCCTGGTGCACGTTTTCCCATCTTCGATTCTCTTTACTGAAACAAGCGCAAAAGGCTCGGCGACATCATCGTAACCTATTGATTTCCAACAACTATAGTTTGAGCTTACAAAGTCAATGAGATTAGCGGGCAAAGTCAAAGCTATTAACACGCAAAGTCAATAGGTTTGGCAGGCAAAGTCAATGAAATTAAACATTACTTCCGCAACACATCATATTTGTGTGATGAAAGATCAAGTTTTATGAATATAAAAGGGCGACTTTCATGCCGCCCCGAAACAGAAAAGAGCGACAAGATTGTCGCCCTTTTATATTATCCACTATTACTCTACCACCACGGTAGTCCAGCCATGAATATCTGGCTCCGTGCCATACTGTACGCCACGCAACTTGTTGTACAGCTTTGTGGAGATGGGGCCAGGTTTGTCGCCAAAGTCATATCGCTTGCCCGTATCAAGGTCGTCGATGTAGCTGATGGGACTGATGACGGCAGCTGTTCCGCAGGCTCCGGCCTCTTCAAATGTTTCCAACTCCTCTTC
>CAMQBP010000090.1 GCA_946999025.1 uncultured Prevotella sp.
CACATAGACCACCAGCCAGGGAGAGAGCCAGCTTATCCCGACTGACAAAGCATTAAAAATATCAGTCAGCGAACGAAAAGTACCACTTAACAGGCCAAAGGTGACGGATGCCACACAACCCATGAAACATACTATCGGAAAGACACTTTGCGAAAAACTGCTTGGAAACAAATGACCGGTCACGCTCAGCAGGATGGCTTGGGGCATGAGTGTCAACAAACCTATGACCACTGCGAAGATCACCAGTTCGAGCAAAACCAACTTTAGTGCGAAACGCTGTCGATATTCCTTCCTGGCAGAAGGTGTAAAGGCCTTAGACAGTCTGCTTTGTTTCAATGCGCCCAGTGCCATTCCAGCAAGAATGAGCCAAACGAGTAAGGGAGAAGCGAGGTTGTAGGTGAACTGACCGAAAAACCATCTGATGCCCTCGCTGCTCAACAACGAACGTACAGGCGACATGGGTATCGTGGCTGTGATGAACCACGACACCAGAATGAGCAGAATTTGTACGATTCCTAAGCTGAACGTAACGATGGCAAAGGCCTTACTCTTCATCGGCTTGCAAATTATCAATGTCAAGCACTCTCAACTCAATAGCCCTGACTACCAGTCGGGTGGCATTGATTCCAATCCCGCTGTTGCCATTGGGAAAGAACTTTTGTATCAACTCGTTCTGTCGCTTTTCCAAACTTTTTACGCCAAAGGGCATCCCGCGCAAGTTCGTAATCTGCTCCTTGGTATAGCCCAAGGCCAGATGACGGAGGAACCGCTCGTCATATTCGTCAATCTCATAATTCACAAGTGCCTCTTGCCGCATGAGTTGGTTATGGATACTTAACTTGAAGCGCTCCACGATTTTTTTCAATATCGGCTGGTTGAACACCATGCGTTTGCCGGCCATCACACTGCCAACATCGCCCCGCGTGAGCAGTTCGCCACTCTTCAAGATGATTCCATCGCAACCCGCATCCAGCACGTCGACCCATAATTTTTCGTTCAGTATCTCGCCGGTAAATATCAACACCTTCACCTGTTGGTAACTTTGTTTCGTTTGCCTGCATATCTCAACACCAACGGTCGTGGAGCCACCAAGTCCCAAGTCCAACAAAACCAAATCAGGTACCTGCTGCTTTATCAGGCGCCAATACTCTTGTTCGTTTTCAGCCGTGCCAATGATTTCGGCTTCAGGAATCTCGTTTTTAAAGATGCCCTCGGTACCTTTCAGTTCCAAAGGAACATCCTCTACTATGATAATTTTAAATTCTTCCATATCGTTTTCGTTAAGGTGATATTTATGTTTATTCGTCCTGTCTCATCTTTCACAGCCTGGATGCCGCAGCCACGCGCATTGGTAGCCTCTCCTACCTCACGAACAATCTGCCTGCATAGCATGAACTGCATGTCAACGGTATTAGGCGTAAACAGAGCGGCTACTTGTTCATCGGAGAGATGAAGATTGTTCATCTTTACATGAATGAGGCAATATACAGGGTCTTTGTCTTCAGCAGTCAGCACCAGCTCACCGCCATTTTGCTCTTTCAAGATGTCAAACAGATAGCGCAGCATGTCGTCATCCACCTTAACATGATTGTCTATCTGCCGCATGGCTTGCGCACTCAGCAGCATGTACAGATCCTTGTAATAAGAAGAAAGCTCGCTCAACACCGGAAGGTTTTCGTCTTTTCCATCTGCCAAAACACCTATTTTAGCAGGATAATACATCGTTTCGTGCTTTAAGGTTGAAAGACAGTTGTCCAACACGCTGTTGCTGATGTGCAACTGGTCGTTTTCATAACTTGTTCTTCGCAGTTCGTCTTGAGCCAGTTCCATGCTGTTTGTCTGCACTTCCTCCACATGAATGCGATCTCGTAACGCATCCATGATTTGCTCAACGATGGCGTTAAGTTTGGTAAATCGAGTATTCAACATTCTGCGGTTGAACGTCCAAAGCGTCTGAATCTTCTGTAATTTCTCCTGAGCGGGGGCCTCACTCAACAAGGTTTGGTTGATTTCCTGGATTCGATCAACGCTGAACCGATAATACACCCGATGTCGATCATACAAAAAATAATAGGCGGGGAATATCAGCATGAATATCAATGAAAGGATGACGAGGGCCACATTCTTATTAACTTCTGAACGTTGCATCATTTGAACGTACGTCCCTAACGTACTGTCAGCACTGCGTTCGCGGAACAACTGCGTATAAGCCTTGTTGTTATAAGCGTACAAAGCCCACTTGTGCAGGGCCAATGCGGCCACGGCACTTTCGTTTCGGATGCCAAGGATGACATTGTAATTGGTTGGAATGCTGTCGTACAACCATTTAATTTCTGCCGGCAATGCGGTACTGTTTGACATGATGGTCATCGTATCTACGCCATGAGGTCTGTATGTTCGGTAATGGCGGTTGAGATAATACAGGCAACTATCTGCAAACAAAAGGGTTTTCTGATAGGCTCCATGGATGTTGCTGAAGTAAGCACTATCGGAAAAAGCAGTAGCTTGCTGGATGAACTTACCCTGCACCACCTCCGCTTGACCAATCGGATGGGGCGTGTGCGGCACACTTCCCAACTCCCCTGCGTTCACATTGATGAAATACGAACCCACCAGACAAAGCACCGCGATGTTACGTGCCACTCCCTTCGGCAGCCTAAAGGAGAACGTGCTACCCTTGCCTTCTACGCTCTCGGCACGAATAGAACATACACTGAATATCTTGCTGGTCTTACGATATCTATCGATGATGCCCTTGCAATTCATCAATCCGAATCCGTTGCTGATGCGGTGCTGCGGAGGGTTGCCGTCAACACTTTCGAGCGTGTGGTCAACAATGGGCTTGTTGACGAACAGGTGTTCAATTTGTTGTTCAGACATACCAACGCCCGTATCTTCTACCCTGATCTCCACATAGTCGTCACCCTCCTTACTGTCTATCCGTACCTGTCCGCCAGAGGGCGTGAACTTCTTTGCATTGTCAGCCAAGGTATTCAGCATGAACACGGTGAGCGTCTTGTCGGCCTTGACCACAGCTTGGGTGGGCATTACCTGCAAATCGATGCCTTTGATGGAGAAACTCATCCTGCTGCGTGACACCAAATTAAAGACATCTTGCAACGGAAAACTTTCAATCTTCAAACTCAACACACCTTGCCGCAACTGTATCCAATGGGTCAAAATGCTGTTATAATCATTAATCTGCTCGGCTAACTCCGCGATATAAGTATATCGATCGTCTCGGATAGACTTCGCCTCGTTCTTTTTGGTCAATTGATGTATTTCGTGCAACATCCGATCTATCAAAGGAATAATGCTGTTGACAAGCGACACTTTGGTTCGTTGCTCAAGGTTACGCTTCTTATTCTTGGAAACATGCAGTTGCTGCAAATGCTTTTCTTCCTCAATCTCTTCATATTTCTCTTGGTTTTCCTCGAGTGCCTCTTCATTGTCGTGCTTCCATTTTTCAAGGGGTTCCATGAGTTTTGTCAGCGTAGAAGCCTGTCGGTCGTTCTTCTTTCGCATGTAGTAGAAGATAAACAACAACAAACAAACCACAACAATGGTGATGATGATGGCCAGAATCATTCGATTCAACTGCTGGGATGACAAATTCAACTGTTCAGCACGGGCCTCCAACTGTCGGTCCTGCCTGGTTCCTTCCTGTATGTCGAGGTATAAATTTCGGTTGTAATCGCTGTTTGGCTTGTCATCTATGGCCGAGTAAGCCAGTGACAATTGCTCCCGGATAGATGCCACCAGGTCGGGGGCTTGGTTGATGGCATGGTTGGTTTCCAGTGCGTTGTGCAGACAGATCAAGGCCGACTTGTAATCTTTCAACTCCCAATAACACTCGGCAAGCGTTCGGTACGATCCGGCAATTTGATAAACGTCGCCATATTGAATGAATGTTTTCAACGAACGTTGCGCCAAATTTCCGGCCAACAACGAATCGGGCATGTCGTACGGATTGATGAATTGCATGGAGGGCAAATTGTCGCGAATCAACTTGTCTCGGTACTTTTTTCTCTGCAAATGCTCGCTCATGGCCTGCATTGAGTTGGCCTCCCAATAGGGATAATGATGCTGTTTGGCCAGCACATAGCATCGTGTAAGATAGTCAAACTCGACTTGATTGATTTCCTCACGGGTGCCATCGAGGATGATGCCGCCCGCACCAACATTATACAGGTAATTCAACAGTTGGGAGGTGTCTTGAGCTATCTCGCCGTTGACATCAATTTGGTTGATGGCATCGAGCGATAAATCTTCCAAACCCACATAATAAAAATAGGTGGAGGTGGTGAGATAAAATTCGCTTTCGGCATAAATCATTCGGCGTTTTTGATGTTCATCCAGACTGTTGTACTCCTCCTCTATCCGATGCAGACGCCTCATGGCACTCTCCCGATAAACATAAAAGTCCTTGTTTTTGGAGCAACGTTGGCAAAGTCGCATCAACTGAACGTCAGCTACTAACAATTCAATCTGATTGTTGGTCGATTTACGTACTTCAGACAGCAGTGAATCTGCCTTACCATATTCCATCCTTGCTATATGGACGAACGCCAGATGGTTGAGGGCTTCGGCATAGCCATCACCATGTTTGCCCGCCAGTTGCATCGCCCGATTGGCATAAAGCGACGTACTGTCCAAATTGCGATAGCGATACTGGTACGCCCTTTCGTTCAGAGCCACCACGTCGTCACCGTGAGGGTCTGAGCAAGCTATCGCACACAAGAGCATGACAAGTGTAAGCAATACCGAATAGATGCGTTTGGTTGTTTCTTGATGACACATGCTTAGGCTGGCAAATAATCTGTCACACAAAGATAACCATTTGCTGTTTGAAAATGAAGAAAATCGAAGGAAAATGTTGATTATGCTTAAAATATGCAACTGTGCTTTCGCACAATACAACTATTCTTTGTAATTTTGCATCACATAGACTGCGCCTCAACAAAGTAAGTAAACTTACGTTGTGTTCGGCTTACACGATGATTGCACATATTTTAAATGTGATATGACAGAAAAAATCAGAATCAAGGACATTGCCCAGCGGGCTGGCGTTTCGGTTGGAACGGTTGACAGGGTCTTGCACGGACGTCCCAACGTTTCGCCATCAGCGCGTGAGAAGGTGGAGAAAGCACTCTCGGAGATGAATTATCAACCCAACGTGTATGCCAGTGCCTTGGCGTACAACAAGTCATACACCTTCTATCTCGTCATCCCACAACATGAATCTGAAACTTATTGGGAGGAAATTGAAGAAGGTGCAAAGAAAGCCGTAGAAACCAGACGCGACTTCAATCTCGAGACGAAAACGCTCTATTATGAGCGACTTAAAGAAGAGTCGTTCAAAAAGGTGGCAGCCACCTGTTTACAAGAGAAGCCCGACGGGGTGGTCATCGTTCCGGCAACACTCAACTTGACAAGAGCGTTCACAGATCAATTGCACGAATTGAACATCCCCTTCGTCCTGCTCGACTCGTACATGCCCGAACTGAATCCACTCTCCTTCTTCGGACAAGACTCATTCAAAAGCGGCTACTTCTCGGCAAGGATTCTGATGATGGTAGCCCATCAAGAGAAACAAATCGTGCTGATGAAGCGCATCAAGGACGGAAAGGTGACCAGCAAACAGCAGGAAAATCGTGAGGTTGGATTCAGACATTACATGTCAGAACACTTTCCCGAGATTGAAATCATCGAGTTGGGCTTACCCATGAAGGCCACCAAAAAAGAATATGACTTGAGGTTAGAAAAGTTCTTCAATGAGCATCCTCAAATACATCATTGCATCACCTTTGGCTCCAAAGCACACATCGTGGGCGACTTTTTCCTACGAACCAACAGAAGAAACATCCAGGTCATGGGTTACGACATGGTGGGTAAAAACGCAGAATGCCTCCGACAGGGCAGCGTGTCGTTCCTGGTCGCTCAGCATGCCTACCAACAAGGCTACTGTTGCATTGACACGTTGTTTAAAGCCATCGTACTGAAAAAGAAGGTTGAACCCGTAAACTACATGCCGATAGAGTTGTTGACGAAAGAAAACATGGACTTTTATCGTCGCACGCAATTGTAAAAAAGGAAATCATCCCATGCCCATCGCCACAGCCACGGCAACCTACAACTACTGCGGACGCACTTCTGGGCTACATCAATAAAGTTTTATTCACACGTCATCAAATATGGATATTATCAAACGTAATTTCTTTCGGTTGCTGCGCTCTGGAGCACTCAATGAGTATGTTACGTTAGAGCCCATGACGACCTTCAAATGGAACCGATTGTTTCAGATGGCAGCATCCCAAAACGTGGTGTCCATCGCACTGAAAGGCATCAAGAACCATCAGTATGACACCAACATCCACATTCCACAAAAGCTGATACTTGGTTTGCAGGAAATGACTGACAAGGATGAGCAAGAATGGGGTTCCAACCCGCACCTTAGCAATCCCACGTTAAACAAGCGTTTAAAAAAAATAAGACACGACGAGCGACATGCAATTGATACTTCAATGGAAACGCTCCAACTGCTTGACATCATTATCTTTAACGTCAACCATATATTGGCGAAAGGTATCTCCGTCAGAGGCATCATCGAACTGGGTAGCTACTTAAGAACCAGAGGTGACAAGGTTGATTTTGTCAAACTTGAAACCTGGCTCGCCAAGCTTCACCTACAACGCATGGCACAACTGCAGGGAAGCATCCTGATTGTTGTCTTTAATTTTGAGCAAGACGAAATTCCTTTCGTAGAGAATGTCGAACGCGAGGCCTATCCTCTGATTTTAAGAACCCTGACCCATACAGAAATAGACACGACAAAAGAATGGCATTTCAGAGAAGGCAAAGCAGGATTTGTGCAAAACAACAACAAAGTGCTCAGGCGTAATCTCAGGCGCAGTATGAGATACATCAATTTCTCACCCATAGAAACATCGAGCCATTTCATCGCAAATATAGTTCGAAGTTTGTCTGAAATCGAAGAATAGTTATTTTCTTAGGTTGCTTGATTATCGTAAGCATCCAACACGCCCCACCTTTTCACTGTTTCACCATCCTGCCACCTTTGCCGTACCAGAAAAAGCTGCGCCACGGTATTATCCATTTTCGTGACAACTATGACAAGCCATTTTTTATAGAGCGGATTGAAGTGCCAAGTCGTTAAGAACCCATGATTTTTATCGTGACAAATAAAGCAGGTAACAACAAATAAAAACTGACAAAATGTTCCAGGAAAATTCATTTTTCGATAAAGGACGTCACTTTGGCGGGTAATCAGCATGCTATTGCACCGCAAAAGCATGTGAATAACGGTCTTAAAGCATTGCTTTTGGAATCGAAGAAAATAGAATGGAAGAGCAACTAATCAATGAAAATGAAGATAAATCTAAGTTTGTGCAAACTTACTGATAA
>CAMQBP010000091.1 GCA_946999025.1 uncultured Prevotella sp.
TGTCAGTAAGATTATTCCTGCTCCAATGCCAAGGTTCGTGTGGTTTGGTCACAAACCTCACTGGGTCCCCAATACTGGATAGGACCTGGGTAAACATAGCATGTATGGTTAGCCCATTCGTCACGGTTGGCAGCAAAAGTCTTGAAAGGCTTGCCTTCCAACTCTACCAACGCCTTTCGGATAACCGGCTTCATTTCACCATTACGACGCTCCATGTTCATCATCATCGTGATAGGTACGCCACCTGCTTTCCAGTTGTCGGTGCAGTCGGTGGTATTCTTGACAATGGCCATATATCCTGTCTTACCGTTCGCGATGAGCTGAGCAGCACTGGTACCAAGCGCATAGCAATAGTCGGCATCAAAATTAGACGGTGCTGCACAGCGACCTTCGTAACCAAAGAAATGGTGAAGAGCTGAGAACTTACCTTGGTATTTGCCTTGTTTCTTCCATTCATTGAGCTTAGCGGCAACCATGTTGGACAGCAACTTCTCGGTCTCAATTAAGGAAACCTGAACATTTCCGTGCGGGTCGCGATCCAAACTCAGCTGGCGCGCCACGTCTTCCGGCAACGTTTCGAAGGTAGAGCGGTTGGCATCAGAGAGGTGAGCGAGGATGTATTCACGCTGTGCGTCCTTGTCCAAATCCTTATAATCGGCACCATGAGCGGCCAGCAGGTCGTTCAATTCGGCTATCAAACGGCCGATGGCGGGGATGAATTCTATCAAGCCTTCGGGAATGAGGACCACGCCAAAGTTGTTTCCGTCTTTGGCACGATAGGCCACAACAGAAGCAATGTACTCAACAATTTCATTCAGCGTCTTGTCTTTTGCCTGTATTTCTTCTGAAACAAGACAAATGTTTGGCTGTGTCTGCAATGCACACTCCAGCGCAATGTGAGAGGCCGAACGGCCCATCAGCTTGATGAAATGCCAGTATTTGCGAGCCGAATTGCAGTCACGCTCAATATTTCCAATAAGTTCTGAATAAGTCTTTGTTGCCGTATCGAAACCAAATGAGGTTTCAATTTGCTCGTTCTTCAAATCGCCGTCGATAGTCTTTGGACAACCGATGACCTGCACGCCATACTGCTTGGCAGCGTAATATTCGGCCAAAACGCAGGCGTTGGTGTTCGAATCGTCACCACCAATGATAACAAGTGCTTTGATATCCAGCTCGCGAATCACCTCCAAACCCTTTTCAAACTGGTCTTCTTTCTCCAGCTTGGTACGTCCGGAGCCAATCATATCAAAACCTCCAGTGTTGCGATATTTCTCCAAGAAACCAGCAGTAATCTCGATATAATTGTGATCCACCAAGCCACCAGGCCCCATCAAGAAGCCATACAAGCGGTTTTCTTCGTTCAATTTCTTCAAGGCATCGAACAAGCCACTGATCACATTATGTCCACCAGGTGCCTGACCTCCACTGAGGATGACGCCTACATTCATCAGCTTGTGTTCACATTTATCACCTGGAACAAACTCTACGAGAGGCATTCCGTAAGTATGTGGGAACAATTTTTTGATTTCATCCTGATCATCAACACTTTCAGTTGGTGCTCCTTCCTTGATTTTTACGGCACCTTGAAGAGCTTTTGGCAGTTTTGGCTGATAAGAAGCTCTTTCTTTTTGTAATGCACTTGTTTTCATCTTTGCAATTTTACTAATATAATAAATGATAAATTTTCTTTGCTCTTAGGTTTTGCAAATTTACCCTTTTTCTTTGAGATAGAAAAACAAACAATCAAGAAAACAAGATTTTTCCATACAATGTGTTGCATTTACAGATATTTTTTCTACCTTTGAACTATCATACAATTTCGTACAAACTATAAAGAAGCAATTCACATGGCAAACAAAAGAGATTTAAAACGAACCATTCATTATGTTTGTGGTGACCTTTTAGCAGAATGCGTAGCCGCCTCGCTGTATAGTGAGAAACCCGAAAAGGAGAATATTGATGCGCTGCTGACGTCCATCTTGACGTTGCAGAATCAATATGTTAAGCGCGTATCTCATCCCGAACCGGGAATGAAACAAAAGGATTATTACAAGGATTTGATTGCACAATTCAACGCTGACGTGTCTGAAATTGTAGATCAGATATCGAATATTTATTAAAAAAACCGAAGCGTATATGCTAAATCGTTTGTGTAGATGGCTATTATATAGTTGCATGGGATGGACAAAAGTCGTAACTGTTGACCATCCCAACAAATACATTATCTGTCTTGCCCCACACACCAGCAACTGGGATTTCATCATCGGTCTGCTATATATGCACGCTGAAGGGATGAAATCAAACTTTCTGATGAAGAAAGAGTGGTTTGTAGGCCCTCTCAAACCCCTTTTGAAAGCAATGGGGGGCATACCCGTTTGGCGCTCAAAACATACGAGCATGACAGACAACCTTGCGGCCTTCGCTCAAAAGGAGAAAACTTTTCAACTCTGTATCACACCCGAGGGAACACGGTCTCTTAACCCTGATTGGAAGATGGGATTCTATTATATTGCCCTGAAAGCAAACATACCCATCCTCTTGTATGGTCTTGACTATCAGAACAAGACGATAAAATGTACGAAAAAAATTGTTCCCACAGGAAATGTAGACGAGGAGATGAAAGAGGTGAAACTATATTTTAAAGGTATGCAAGGCAAACATCCCGATAAATTTTCGATAGGAGATATTGCCCAATGAGGTTACGCACGGTTTTATTTCTGTACAGTATATGCCTGTCACTCCACCTATCAGCTCAGTACAACAGTACTTTCACACGGGCATGGGGTGATATTGACCATCGGGATAAGCCGTGGGTGACGAACACATCGAAGACCAATAAGATTAGTAAAGGACTGAAGAATAGGCATATTTCCGTATGGGCAAGCCATGGCTACTATTACGATCAGAATAAATTTAAGTGGAAATGGCAACGGCCAAACCTATTTGGAACCACCGAAGATTTGTTCACTCAGACCATTGTAATCCCCTACCTTATTCCCATGCTCGAGCATGCCGGAGCCTGTGTGTTTACACCACGAGAGAGAGATTGGCAAAAACATGAGGTCATCATTGATAACGATGACCCAAACAAAGGGACATCCTATCTTGAGATAAACGTTCATGGAAATTGGGAACGAGCTCATACAAAAGGCTTTGCAAGAACAAAAACCATCTACAACGACGGCGACAATCCCTTTCAGCAAGGTAGTGCGAGGATGGCTCGATCAACCAAAAGCAAGCATCCAAGTTTGGTATCTTATCAGCCTAATCTGCCTCAAGCTGGAAGATATGCCGTATATGTGAGTTATCAAACAGTAGACAAAAGTGTAGATGATGCCGAATACATCGTCTATCACAAGGGGCAAGAAACTGCTTTCAGGGTCAACCAACAGATGGGAGGTGGCACTTGGGTTTACCTTGGGACCTTCGATTTTGACGCTGGGAGTAATCAGTTTAACCGAGTAGTGGTGACAAATCGCTCGAAGAAAAAGAGACGCTTCGTGACGACAGACGCCGTTAGATTCGGTGGTGGAATGGGTAACATTCAACGCGGAGGAAGCACCAGCGGCCTGCCACGGACGCTTGAAGGTTCGCGATATTATGCACAATGGGCTGGTGCACCCTACAGTGTCTACGGAGGAAAAGGTGGTCAAGACGACTATTCCGATGACATCAACGCCCGATCCAAAATGACAAATTGGCTCGCAGGTGGAAGTGTATTCGCGCCATCACTGACAGGACTAAGGGTTCCCCTTGAGTTGGCATTGGCTGTTCACAGTGATGCAGGATATAGTGCAGATGGAAAATCGCTCTATGGTTCTTTGGCTATTTGCACGACGAACTTCAATGACGGACGCTTGAATGCAGGGATTTCGAGAATGACCTCAAAGGATTTCGCCAATGATTTACTGCAAAATGCAGTCAGAGACCTGAGTACCGACCAAAGACCCTGGCCCAAGAGATACCTCTGGGACAGAAACTATTCGGAAACACGTGTGCCGGAAATTCCCTCTGCGATACTGGAAACCATGTCTCATCAGAACTTCCCCGATATGATACTCGGTCAAGATCCCAACTTTAAGTTCAGTCTTGCCCGTTCAATCTATAAGACCATATTAAGATATATCAATCGACAGCACGGAAAATCGTATGTTGTTCAACCGTTGGCACCACAAGATTTTCGCATCGAGTTTACGTCCAAGAACAAGGTAAAGCTGTCTTGGTCGCCACAGACTGACCCCAAAGAGGAAACGGCTACAGCATCATCGTATAATGTATACATGGCGACAGGAACGAGTGGATTTGACAATGGAAAGAACATCAGCAGAACATCTTATTCCATAGAGCTCGAACCAGATGTGCAGTATAACTTTAAAATAACGGCTTGCAACAAAGGTGGAGAGAGTTTTCCTACAGAAACTTTGTCGGCTTACTATTCACCATTAGCCACTCAAACGGTACTGGTTGTCAACGGATTCAATCGCCTTTCGGCACCCAAGGTAATCGATGATGAGCTTCAACAAGGCTTTGACCTCCATGCGGATATTGGGGTTGCGTACGGAAAAACTGCGGGATGGGCGGGATATCAAGCAGCTTTCGACAAAACACGCATGGGCTGTTTGACAGAAACAGGTTTGGGATATGGAGGCAATGAATTGGCGGGACAATTCTTTGCAGGCAATACTTTCGATTATGTAGTAGACCATACGGCTGCCATTGCTGGTTCTAAAAAGTACAATGTGGCGAGTTCTTCCAGCCAAGCAGTATGGTCTGGCGAAGTAAAACTGAAGAAATATCCCTGCATTGACCTGATATTGGGTCTGGAAAAATATGAACCGTACACAGTAAAATACTATAAATCGTTCACCCCTCAGATGCAAACTCTGTTGACAGACTATGCCAACCATGGCGGAGCAATTATGGTTAGCGGTTCGTATATTGGCTCGGATATGACCTTTGAAACCGAAAAATTGTTTCTCAATAACGTTCTAAAACTATCCTATACGCCCAGCGACAGTATTGTTTCCTCTAATGCTGTGCATGGCCTGGGCATGAACATGACATTCTACCAAACGCCTAATGAAGACCATTATGCGGCACAATGGCCCGAAGTATTATCTCCGAATCCAAGTGCTATGTGTGTCATGCAATATGCTAATGGTACCAGTGCTGCGGTTGCATACAAGGACAACCATTATAGATGCTTCACCATGGGTTTCCCTTTTGAATGCATCATCGATCAAAAGAATAAAGAACTGTTGATGCGGGGAATATTAAACTATTTGCTTGAATAACTGACTGGCTCGCCCAGCAGCTTATGGAAGCAGTAAAATAGCATGAAAATTGCAGTTTGATTGACATAAACAACCACTTATATAATAGTAGAAGATATGAAATATAAAATCCAATCCAACCCATCAGGCACCAGATGTATCGAAGTTTCGGACGAACATCTGGCCAGTATTCAGAAATATGCTTTATTCGAAAACCTGGTTGACAGCACGGGCATCATTGATGAAGATATACTGAATAAGCTAAAACTGAATGTCAGATCCTTGTTAGAATCAGATGCAAATCATGACAAAGCCTTGCTGGATCTCTGCCTTGACGTCATCTACCACGCCAACATGAAGGCATTTGGCCTCAACCAATTGGTGAAACTGTATGTAGACTGGACAAACAAAAAGATCGAAGATAAGGAATGTATCACGAGTCGTGAGGACTAAAATAAAGACAATACTCATTTGAAAGATTATCAACTTACTGATTTTCTTCCAACCACAAAAAAGGAATGCAAGTTAAGAGGTTGGGAAGAACTGGATGTCATCTTGTTTTCAGGAGATGCCTATGTTGACCATCCTTCCTTTGGAGTTGCCGTCATAGGGCGTTCACTTGAAGCTGCGGGATACAAGGTTGCCATCGTTCCTCAGCCTGATTGGCATGGCGACTATCGCGACTTTAAGAAGCTGGGAAAGCCGAGATTGTTCTTTGGTATCTCACCAGGCTGCATGGATTCTATGGTAAACAAGTACACTGCCAACAAAAGATTGCGCAAGGAAGATGCCTACAGTCCTGACGGAAGACACGATTGTCGTCCTGAATATCCAACCGTTGTTTATTCAAAGATTCTACGTCAACTATACCCTGACACACCCATTGTATTGGGAGGCATTGAGGCTTCCATGAGACGTCTTACGCACTATGACTACTGGCAAGACGCACTTCGCAAATGTATTCTATGTGATTCGGGTGCCGACATGATTCTGTACGGCATGGGAGCGAAGTCTGTTCTGTGCCTATGTCAAAGGATAGCAGCCGGTGAACCCATCCAACAGATTCACGATATCCCACAAACTGTATATCTAACTCAAAAAGAAGAGATCGATGGGGGCATCAAAGACGACGACATCATCCTTCATAGTCACAAGGAATGCTTGAGGGAAAAACGACTGCAAGCCGATAATTTCAGACATATAGAAGAGGAGTCCAACAAGATACATGCACAAAGATTGATTCAGGCTGTGGACCACAGATATGTGGTAGTCAATCCTCCTTTTCCAACTTTGACCACTGAAGAGGTCGATGCTTATTATGACTTGCCTTATACGCGTGTACCACATCTCAAATATAAGGGTAAACGTATTCCTGCCTACGAGATGATAAAATTCTCGGTAAACATCCACCAAGGGTGTTTTGGCGGTTGCGCTTTCTGCACGATATCGGCTCACCAAGGGAAATTTGTCACTTGCCGATCGAAAGAAAGCATCCTGAGAGAAGTAAAACAGGTGATTGACATGCCTGACTTTAAGGGTTATCTTTCTGATCTTGGAGGGCCGTCAGCTAACATGTATGGCATGGCAGGAAAGAACCATCTGGCTTGCGAACACTGCAAACGCCCATCCTGCATTCACCCAAAAATTTGCCCTAATCTCAACACCGACCACAGTAAACTACTGGATATCTATCGATCCGTCGATGCTATTCCCGGTATAAAAAAGAGTTTTGTCAGCAGTGGTGTTCGGTATGACTTGCTGTTGCACAAGAGCAAAGACGAAACGACGAATGCCGCTGCACAAGAATATACCAAGGAACTGATTAAGAACCATGTGAGTGGGCGCTTGAAAGTTGCGCCCGAACACACGTCAGATACTGTTTTGAACTTGATGCGCAAGCCTTCATTCAAGTTGTTCGAACAATTTAAAGTCATCTTTGACAAAATTAACAAAGAAGAAAATTTAAAACAACAACTCATCCCCTATTTCATTAGCAGTCATCCCGGTTGTCAAGCACAAGATATGGCAAACCTCGCCATCATCACCAAAAAACTGAATTTTCAGCTTGAACAGGTGCAGGATTTCACCCCTACTCCCATGACTGTCAGCACAGAAACATGGTACACGGGATA
>CAMQBP010000092.1 GCA_946999025.1 uncultured Prevotella sp.
TTATTATATTAGATACACTTAAATTTATTATCTATGGAAACAAAGCGAACCTTCTATTTGAAAAAAAGCGCCATGCACATGTTACGTGTACTGAGTTGCTTCTTGCTTCTGCTCTGTAGTCTAGAAGCATTGGCCCAAACAACGGTCAGAGGTGTGGTAACCGACACAAACGGCGAGTACCTCATCGGGGTCCAAGTACAGGAGAAAGGAACGAAGCAAGGTGTTAGTACAGATGCGAACGGAAAATTCAACATCGCTGTGTCCAACCGAAATGCCGTACTGACATTTCGCTATGTGGGATACAAAAACCATTCGGTAGCTCTTAATGGCAAAACGAATGTTAACGTGATGCTTGAAGAGGACGCAAAAGCATTGGACGAAGTAATTGTTGTGGGCTATGGCTCCCAGAAGAAACAGCACGTGACGGGGTCTGTTGCGCAAGTGAATGCGGATGAGATCTTAAAGGCACCATCAGGTAATGTGTCAAGCATGCTTGTTGGGCGAATGCCAGGATTGGTTGCCCAACAGAAGTCAGGACAGCCTGGTGCCGATGGCTCCAGCTTGCTGATTCGTGGTGTAAGCACACTGGGCAGTGCAGCACCAATGGTCATTGTAGACGATGTTCAGCGAAGCTTTAACAATCTTGACCCTAACGAAATTGAAAGTATTACTATCCTGAAAGACGCATCTTCGGCGGCTGTCTATGGTATGCAAGCGGCTGGTGGTGTGATTCTTGTAAAAACCAAACGTGGTTCCATGCAACGCCCTAGGATTACATATTCAGGGAAATTGCTGTACAGCCAGAACACCAATTACCCTAAATTCCTGAATGGTCCAGACTTTATCAAATGGTTTAACAAAGCACTTGAGATGGATGGCAAAGAACCTTTATTCACAGAAGAGGTGTACAACAAGGTCTTGAATGGAGATCCAGAAGGTAAATACGCCAACACCGATTGGTTCTCTGAATTGATGAAGAACGGTGCCACGACTACCCATCACAACATATCCGTGAATGGTGGTAACGAGACAGCCAAGTATTTTGTTTCGTTGGGCTACTTTGACCAAGGCGGCATCGTAGACAAGTTTTCCTTCAAAAGATATAACCTACGATCTAACTTAGACATCTCATTAGGCATGGGATTCAAGTTAGGATTAGATTTAGGGGCTCGCCAAGAGCGGCGCAACTCAGGATACTTCTCTGTGACGAACCAGTCCTGGAATAACCCCATCAACTTGGCTCAACGTATGATGCCTATCGTTCCTACGACCTACAAAGGCATGCCTACCGCAGCAAACATTAACTCAAACGCTAAGTTCAACCCTATGGCTTTCAACAACCAAACAGGATACAACAATTCTGTCATGAATGCTCTTACGACGACGGCAACATTATCGTGGGACGTGCCTTTTATAAAAGGGTTGAATTTGAAGTTGAAAGCTTCTTACGACAAAGATTACACGACGTCTAAGTCGTGGGCTGAAATTATTGAGTTGAACAGCTATGATCCATTTACAGAGAAGTATAGCGTCATCATCTGTGATTACGGAATGAACAAAGACGATGTGGCAGAATTGCGTAACAGCTCTGCACAGGCGAGCCGACTGACGCTTCAGCCCTCCATCAGTTACCACCGCACCTTTGATAAACATGATATTTCTGGCTTGTTACTGTACGAGCAGTCATCTTATGAAACTGAATCATTCGGTGCCGGCGTACAAGGTTTTGACTTGACATCACTACATGAATTAAGTTTGGGTAAAGATATCATGGGCAAAGAAAAGAAGAAGGCCATCAATGGTGGAAGTTATATCTTTAACCGGGCTGGATTTGTTGGACGTGTTAACTATGCATACGATGGCAAATACCTGCTTGAATTAGCTGCACGCTACGACGGATCTGTTCGCTTCCCAAAAGAAAACAGATGGGGCTTCTTCCCAGCAGCATCTTTTGGATGGAGAATGTCAGAGGAGTCATTCTTCGAACCGCTCAAGGGCTTTGTTGAGAACTTGAAGATTAGAGGCTCTGTAGGAGTGCTTGGTAATGACCGAATTGGTGACTTTAAGTACTTGAATCTCATGGTCCCAAATCCGCCTACGATTTATGTTGGCGACAGGGAATACATCTCTATTTACTCCAAAGGTAACGTAAACCGGAACATTACATGGGAGAAAACGGGAACCTACAATATTGGTTTCGACCTGTTGTTGAACAAGGGAATTTTTGGAATGGAATTTGACTATTTCTATAAACTTACAAACGATATTTTGATTCCCAGTGGCGGCATCTATCCTCCTTCATTGGGAGGCAACTTCCCCAGCATAATTAATGGTGGCAAAGTGAGCAACAGAGGCTTTGAGCTCGTATTGACCCATCAAAACAACATTGATCAATTCCACTATAACCTCAGAGGTAATGTGAGTTGGTCAAGAAACAAAATCTTGCGAATGAACGAAAGTCCCAATGTGCCAGACTATCAAAGACGCACAGGAAGAAAAATGGGTGAGAAAATGGGATTTATCACCGAAGGCTTATATCAAAATGAAGAGGATATCATCAACTCGCCTACACTGAGTCACCTAAGCAAAGACCAAATCCGTCCTGGAGACATCCAGTATAGGGACTTAAATCATGACGGGAAAATAGATAAGCTTCAGGACTATACGTTCATTGGTAACAGCAATCTCCCTGAACTGTTTTACGGTTTGAGCATAGGAGCGTCGTGGAAAGGTTTCGACTTCTCCATGTTGTTCCAAGGAGCAGCCATTACAGATGTTTTCTTGAGCGGAGTATATGGAAATGGTCACGTTGACGCTACCATCTTCACCAGACCATTCCACGGTTTGGGTAACTCACCCTATTTCTTAATTGAAAATAGTTGGACGCCAGAAAATCGTAATGCCGAATTTACCCGTTTGTCTACCAATGCTGCCGAAATGGGCAACTGCAACGGATGGGCTTCTGACTGGTGGATTAGAGATGGCAGTTATCTTCGACTGAAGAATATCCAATTAGGATATACGCTGAAAAACAATTTCGTTCACCGTATTGGATTAGACAATATTCGTCTTACGCTCACAGGAGGAAATCTGTTTACATGGTCAGAATTGACGAAATACAACATTGACCCAGAGACTCCTGAAATAACCAATGGTTATTATCCTCAACAGCGTACATACGAGTTTGGCATCAATTTCACATTCTAAAATTATTCCAAGACTATGAAAACTATTAACAATATCTTGACAATCTTGGTATCCGCATTCATTTTGTCAGGTTGCTCTGATTTTTTAGAACCTAAACCAAGAGCACAATATACCGAGATGGATGCCTGGAGTTCCGTAGAGAATACCTATTTGTACATTAATGGCTTTTACAAGCCCATTTACGAATACGGACCTTATGGTTTAAAATACGCTGGAGTAAGTCTTACTGACGGATTCTCTGACATTCTTCGTTACAGTGCAAATGTCATGGGCGGCTCTGGAGGCGATGTCAACAAGGTGGTCTACACCGGAGGTATCAGTCCACAAGGCAATCCCCTGAGTGATTATTCATACGAATACAACCGCATCAGGCGCATCAACGAATTTTTGTATGGATTAAAGACCTATGCAAAATACGGTGACCAGGATAAACTGATAATGGAGGCACAGGCACGTTTCTTCAGAGCTTACCTTTATTTCATGCTGGTAAGAGGGCATGGCAGCGTTGTGATTCGCGATTACATCGACGGTCCCAATGAGGCATTCAAGGAAAGAAGTCCCGAATCCGCATGCTGGGATTTCATTGAAAGCGACCTTGATTTTGCCGCAGAGAACTTGCCCGACACTTGGCCCAAGAAGGACTTAGGACGCATCACTAAGGGTGCAGTTTATGGATTTAAGTCGCGTGCCATGTTGTATGCCAAGCGCTGGGACAAGGCTGCTGATGCCGCTGCAAAGGTAGTAGCGAAAGAGGGCGAGCTATATGACCTCATGCCGAATTATGCAGACGTATTCAATCAACCAGACTTTTGCAAGGAAACCGTTTTAGGCTATCGTTTCCATGGTCAGCTAACGCACTCAACGCTCTTTGACAAGTACTATAGTCCGAAAGGTGACTTCCTTGACTCCAACACAGATGGTAAATGTCTGGCCGTGCCTACACAAGAGCTTGTAGACTCCTATCGAATGGCTGATGGAAGCAATTTCGACTGGAACAACCCAAAGCATGCCGCCAACCCGTATAAGAACAGGGAGCCACGCTTTTACGCTTCCATTTTATATAATGGCGCTTCTTGGAAGGGAAGAACCATTGAAACGTTCGTGGGAGGTAAAGATGGATTTAAGCCGTTTGACGTTGAGGCGTTCCCAAACGCCACTACTACTGGATACTATATACGCAAATTACTTAACGAAAGCGTCAAGGACATGACCGTCAAAGGCACCACCTGCTGGAACGAAGTACGCTATGCTGAAGTACTGTTGAACCAAGCCGAAGCGCTCAACGAGATGGGTAAGACTGCTGAAGCTCTTGTACCATTGAACAAAGTAAGGCAAAGGGCAAAGTTGCCTGCTGTTTCACCTACGAGTCAAGAGAGTCTGCGGAACATTATTCGCGAAGAGCGGAAAATAGAACTTGCCTTTGAAGGCCAACGTTATTGGGACTTGAGACGATGGCACATGGCTCTTAACGTCTTAGGAGGCAAACGTATGCACGGCATGAAGATAACCAAGCAAGCAGACGGAACCTTCAATTACCAGATAATTGACTGCGACGGTAAAGACCGACATTTTGAAGAAAGATATTATCAATTCCCAATACCGGCATTGGAAATCAAAAATAATCCGAAATGCAAGCAAATAGATAAATGGTAAACTTAATTAAGCAGAACAATGAAAACAATAGATAAAATTACGGTGTCTGTTCTTGGTCTACTGCTCATGTTTTCGTGCCAAGAAGCAGATACGTTGGTACCCACAACAGGCAATGACATTAGTGGCATATCCATTATGTTGCCAGATGGAACAAAATCAGATTTCGCTGTTACTCCTGACGCCAACAACATGATCAACCTCGAAATGGACGGAAGCATCAAGACTGACCTGACAAAAATCAGAATGTCAGTAAACGTTCCCAACAATGCAATAGTAGAATCAAGCATACCACTTGGGCAATACATGGATTTTACAAAACCAGTGAGCTTTGATGTCATTGCAGCCAATGGAGACAAGAAAACATATACAGTTGATTTGAAAGTGGTTCCAACAGCCATCCAGGTAGATGAACTGTGGCGAAAGACAGCAACCCAACTGAATTTCGTCAAGCACAACAACGGCGGCTTGGCCATCAGTGGAGATTATTTGGTCATACACGAACGTACAAAGTTTGACTATTACAATCTGAAAGACGGAACAAAGGCAGGCACTTTGTCTATGGAGGGGGTTGACTGGAGCACACTCACCCGCACCGTACCCTTATTTATAGCCAACGACGATGCAGGCAACATTGTCTCAACCAACTTCTACATGAATAGGTGGATGCCCAAAAACGGCACCAGTACCATACACATGTTTTGGTGGGAGGGTGTAAACGCCAAACCCAAACTGCTGTTTTCGTATGATGTTAACTTAGATGAATTTGCTGGAAACAAAGACGTAGGAAGAAAATTCTACGTCAGAGGCAACATCAAGGAGCATGCATTCTTGTACATGGGTGTTTCGTTCCAGAACGTTTTCCTCAGATGGGAAATCAAAAACGGGAAACCAGTATCGCAACAACCTGAAAAGATACAATATGACCCAGGTTACCAAATGGGTATGATGCCCCAAATCGTGCCTATAGAGCTTGGTGAAAATAGCAACTATTTCATTTCACGCTACGATGAAGGAAAACCAAAGGTAGCCATCACGTACATGGACGGCCATACCAACAAACCTCTTTATTCCTCGTCACATCATGTGCAAGGCATTTTCCACCAATGGCTTGGCGGAGGAACTGCATTCGATTACGTCGATTTGATGGGGGCAAAATACATGTTTTACATCGAAGGAGATGTGAATAACTGGATGAGAGAGATTTATAATGTCCGATTGGTGATGAAAGACCCTGCTGGAACTACAACTAATACGCAACTATTGGCACATACGCGCAAATGGAATGGATGGCTAGAGTTCCCGCTTGATCCAAAATACGGTGCCAACGTCAACACCACGGCAGATGTCGTGACGCAAATTGCCCCCGACAAGAAATCAGTCATCGTGGCTTTCCTTTATACCAACGGAGGCGTAATGGTGTGGAAAGTAAACTTGATGTAGCAAACGTTTAGAAAGATTGGAGATGCTTCAACGAGCTCGTTGAAAATGCTTAGAAGAAGTAAAAGAAAATGAGATGTAAAAAGCATGGCAGTGCTTTCCAAGCATGTAGATAAGCTGTTAGTAAGCAATTACTGACCTGCAAAAACATTCTCGACTGACTAAGGAAATCTATCCAAGCATCTCCCTTCGATTCCTGCTCGAGCTGAGCACACGATACTTTAAATCGGCTGTATGGTCCCAAAACCACACAGCCGATTCTCTTTAATCATTTATTGTTTGACTTGTTGCCAAACCAACAACTAAACTTTTTCATTTTGTCAAGTAAGCATAATATTTCCAAGAAAAATGAAGACAATGCAGAAAATACACCCAAAAACTTTTCCTCATACAGACAAACTCAAGATACTCCCCATAGAAATTTTTATTTGCCCACTCTATCATTCTCAACAATCAGCTTTTTGGATGCTTGCCATAACCAAGCAAATTCCCTACGCACATAGTGTTGGCCAGCAAAGCTAATATTAGGGCTTCCAGACTATTTGTCTTTGAAATTTTATACGAAACACATTTGCAATATCTTCCACGTTATCTGTAATGATATTTTGTGATTCCCTATCCCCATACATAGAGAATTTCCAAAATAAAAATCACTATTATTGGCGATTGTAGGAACGAAGCACATATTGTATTTTTGCAAAATAAGAAAGAACATTTTTGACAAGAAGATAATGGCAAACAGACAAAGTAATTCCTACCAAGGGATGATGGAGCATTATGATGACCTGCTGACAGGACGAAAGTGGTGGTCAAGGCTATACATGCGATTGATTTGGAACCAAGACGCCAATCTCTTGGCTCGGAAAGTACTTGATTTTATACCGAACGACTTTCAGGGACGACTGCTTGACGTTCCTGTTGGCACTGCTGTTTTTACTGCGGAGAAGTATCGCCAGATGAAAGATGCCCAGATTATTGGTTTAGACTATTCGGAAGAAATGATAGCCATTGCGGCGTTGCGGAAAGAAACGGAGGAGATAGCCAATTTGTCTTTGGAACAAGGAGATGTTGGAGAACTTCCCTATGCCAACGAATTCTTC
>CAMQBP010000093.1 GCA_946999025.1 uncultured Prevotella sp.
TGTGTCGAACTCAATCTCCGCCGTACCATGGGGCATGTGGCCTTGGCGTTGACGGAGCCGCAGTCTACCGCCCCCAAACAACTCATGCATGTGGAGTACACCGATAAATATCGTTTGAAAGTGTCGCTGGCTGGTGATGATTTGCTGATACCGTACGTCTTATAAATAGTTTGATAACCAGCTTATTATTTACTTCTGTTGAAGTAAAGCATATTCACGTATTCACTTCTTTTTTCCCTTGTGAAACGAAAAGCATTGACTTTGTAGGTCAATGTCTATGACTTTGGTGTCCAAAGTGTATGACATTGATGCCCAAAGTCAACGTTATTGGTTGGCGGCCTTTGTGGGGCGCCATCCATGGGGGCTGTGAGCCCCGTTTTTAATTCGATTTTCTGGGAGATTTCGTGCGATGGTTACTCGGCTTTTTCAGATAGCGCGTCCAAGCGTATGGCCGTCGGTTGAGCAAATAGTTGGGGTCGTCCATGTGCCTGTATGCCTCGCGCTCGAACGAAATGTTGAGGTAAGCTCGCCCGCTCATCGGTAGGCGAACGAGCCACTCGATGACGTAGAAGAGGTAGAAAAATACAAATCCCAGTTCAATCATCTGTCGGGTATGGATGCGCTCATGCTGGATAAGGTCGGCCGTGATAGTCGTTCCCTTGCGGCAAAACAACATTCCCAGAATGTTGATGGCATCATAATTTTTGAAGGGTATCAGTCGGTTGTGAACGATGAGCATGGGGTTGGTGTGTACGATTTTAAAGCGTTTTTGTGGTTTATCATTCCACGTTTTTTCTGGTGATGATGTAGGCACTCAGTAAAACGAGAATGCCGGCTACCGGTTTGTCCCATGTCAGCACGTCCTGCCCGATGTAGATGGCTACCAACGAAGCGACCACAGGTTGCAGATTGGTGTAAATACTCACCGTGGTAGCGGGCAGGTAGCGCATGGCGAATGGTATGGCGAAGTAGCCCATTACGGTGGCAAACAGCACGATGAAGGCCATTTCGGCTACGCCTGTCCAGGCCCATGCGGCAGAGAAAAGTTTCTGCTGACCCCATTCGGGGGCTGCGAAAGGCAGCACGGCGAGGGTAGAAATGAGGAAAATCCACTTCATCTGGGTCACTGCCGAGTACTTTTGAGAAACATTTCGGGTAATCAACAGATAGATGACCCAGGTGAGCAGACTCAGAATGGTGAGGAAGATGCCCAGCACATCGTTGGTTCCCGAGCCGCCCTGCCAGCCCATGAAGACCATCAATAGCGCGCCGGCAATACCGATGAGTACGCCTATCGTCTTCTTTCCATTGAGCGTTTCTTTTAAAAAAACGGCTGCCATCAGCATGGTGGCGACGGGTGTCAGCGTGGCTATCAATGAGAAGTAAACGGGTGTGGTGTATACCAAAGCCCAGGCGGTGAGCGTTTGTGAAACCACAAATCCAAGCAAACCACCCAACATGATGATTAGTAAGTCTTTGCGCTGAACAGGCTCTTTGGGCATGAACAGACTGATGATCCAGAAAATCACCGCAGCACCCAGGCATCGGGTGAACATGTATCCCATGGGCGACACCCATTCGTCGAGCAAGAGTTTGGTAACGGGTACACCTAAACCAAAGATTACGTTGGCCAGTATCACGGCACTGTGTGCCTGTATTTTGTTCTTATTTTTCATCATGTTTAATTGGCTTTGCGTTGCGAGTAGATGGTCGTTCATCATCTACAAATCAACTGCAAATATAGTATTTTTTTGGAGAATGCCGGGTAGCTCAAATAAAAATGATATATTTGTAGGAGTAAACGAGAACGATACAAACCATGAACACGAATAAGATTCAGACAACTTTTACGCCCGACCGGTTTCAACAAAAGGTGATACAGGCCGAGGGTGGGTACCACTTGGTGCTGGCTCCGCCGGGATGTGGCAAGACTCAAATTCTCACCGAGCGCATTCGTAGGGCGTACGAACAAGGGATGCCGTTTGGTAAGATGCTGTGTTTGACGTTTACCAACCGCGCTGCCCGTGGCATGAAAGAACGTATTGAGGCGCATATCGCGGATGAAGGCGTTAACGAGGTGTATGTAGGAAACGTGCATCGGTTTTGTTCCAAATTCTTGTTCGACAACAGTTTGGTGCCTGCCGAGAGTTCGGTCATTGACGATGACGATGCTGTCAGCATCTTGGCTCGCTATCGGGATGAGGATGAATATGCGGTGCAGGCGAACTATCGAGCGAAAAGTGAATATATAGAGGTGTTTCATTTTGCGGGATTCATCCATCAACTGGTACATGAACATCCCAAAAAACTGCGTCTACACCCTGAATGTGTGACGGCAAGGGACGTGACGGCGTTGCGCACCCTGTGCCAAGTGCAGCGAATGGAGATGACGCCTGAGACGATGCTGGATGTGTTCACGCATTCGGATGTGTACGAGGACCTCATCCAGACCGAGGCATACGACTTGGGAAGTCAGCGTGACATTGGTGCCTTGCTGAAAAAGATGGACCAGGCGCGGCATTACATGGCATACAAAAAAGAGAACAAGTTGCTGGATTTTGAGGACTTGTTGATGCTTACTTACGATGCGTTGCGGGCTGACGACAAGCATGAGCTGAAGCGGTATGACTGGATACAGGTTGATGAGGTGCAAGACCTCAACCCGTTGCAGCTGGCACTTGTCGATGGATTTACAAGTAGCGACTTCGACACCGTGATGTATCTGGGTGACGAGCAGCAGGCCATCTTTTCGTTCATGGGTGCCAAGATGAGCACGCTGGACGCCCTGAGGGAGCGTTGTGAGGGGCATGTTCACCGGCTGTTTGTCAACCATCGCTCCCCTCAATACTTGCTTGACGTGTTCAATGTGTATGCCGAACAGCAGTTGGGAATAGACAAGAACGTGCTGCCTACGACCAACTATCTTCCCCAGCGCAAGGGAGATGAGTTGCAAGTGATGGATAGCGTGACCATTGACTCGGAATATCGTGACGTCGCCGATGTGGTGAATCGGTTGCAAGCAGCAGATGCGAAGGAAACAACGGCGGTCATCGTGAGCGCCAATGCCGATGCCGAAATGATGAGTAGGGCGTTGAACGACTTGTCATTATCGCATTTTAAGGTGTCGGGAGATGATTTGTTCGCCTCGCAGGGCGTGAAGTTGCTGCTGGCACACCTGAATGTTTTGGCCAACGAGCACAACTTCATCGGCTGGTCACGCTTGTTCATGGGGCTGCATGTCTTTGAGAGCAATGCGGCGGCGCGTGGCTTTGTGCGTGGATTGTTGGACAGGGCGATGCTACCAACCGACCTTTTGGCGTATCCAGAGAGCAGTTATGTGCAGGAATTTGTAAAGTGTTATGAGCAGCAGGATATTGTGGTGTTCGACACAGAGACCACCGGACTGAATGTTTTTGAGGACGACATCGTGCAGATTGCAGCTGTCAGGATGCGGCAAGGGAAAGTGGTTCCAGGCTCGTCGTTTGTCGTTTTTATGGAAACCGACCGTGACATCCCGCAACAACTGGGAGAGATTGAAAATCCATTGATTGCTGAAATGCAGCGACATGTGCTGCATAGTCATGCCGAGGGGTTGCAGATGTTCATGAAATACGTGGGCGACAGCATGCTTTTGGGACACAATGCCGACTACGATTATCACATTCTGGATTTCAATCTGCAACGCTATTTGCCCGCCATATCGTTGAAAGAGCAGTGTCCACGCTATCTGGATTCGCTCAAACTCGTTCGGTTGTTGGAGCCAAACCTGCGTGAGTACAAACTCAAGCACTTGCTCTCGGTGTTGCATTTGGAAGGAGAAAATGCCCATTTGGCCGATGCCGACGTTGATGCAACCTGCAATGTGGTGCGCCATTGCTATGGCAAAGCCAAGCTCATGGTGCCTTCTCAGTTGGAATGGATACGCCATCCGCGGTTCAAGAAGCGGGCAGAGGTGTTGCGAAAAAACTATTTAGACATGTACAATGCGGCCAAACAGCGGCTGTATCAGCGAGAAAAACCTGGCAATGAGCCTGTGTTGGTGCAGGAAATGCAACGCTTCTATGCGTTTCTTTGTAGCGAAAAACTGTTGGAACCGCAAGATAAATTGCATTATGTCACGCAGTTTCTCACGGATGATATCATTGACCAAGCAGCGGCACCATCATTGGTGGAGCAGCTGTGGGCCTACGTCACGGAAATAAACACGTTGAAAGAGGCCGACTTGTGTAACAGTCAAACGCTGCAAGAGCGTATCTTCGTGACAACCGTTCACAAGGCAAAAGGACTGGAATTTGACAATGTCATCATCTTTGATGCCGTTGACGGACGCTATCCCAACTTCTACAATCAAAACAACGAACGGCTGTTGGCCGAAGACAAGCGTAAATTTTATGTAGCCATGACGCGGGCCAAGAAACGACTTTATGTGGCTTGGTCGACCACAAGGATTGACTATTACAATCGTTCTCACCCGCGCGACATCACTCCCTTCATGACGCCAATACTGCAATTTTTCGAAGAATGATGGTAGAGAGAGTTGTAAGCTCAGTTTAATGTCTTTAACTTTTTGGTAAAGACTTGCGAAAAGGGCATGAAAAATGGATTCACGGTATCGGTTGAAACCATGAATCCATTTATGCTATTTGCGTGCACTATTTGCGCACAGGGATGTTCTTCAATATCTCGAGAAGGTGATCCCAAACCATTTGTACGGTAGGGATGTGCAAACGTTCCTCAGGGGTATGAACGAAACGAAGCGTGGGTCCGAAGCTAACCATGTCGATATGGGGATAACGTTCAGAGAACAATCCGCACTCAAGTCCTGCATGAATGCCCAATACTTCTGGCTCTTTGTTGAACAATTTCTTGTAAGTCTCGACCGTCAGTTTGACTAATTTGCTGTCTGGGTTCATGTTCCAAGCTGGATAGCCATCGGTTTGTTCCACCTTTGCGCCTGCCAATTGGTAAGCAGCCTTCACGCTGTTACACATATTTTCCAAATTGCTCATCACGTTGCTGCGTTGCGATGACAAGATTTCAACCTTGCCATCCATGGTCTTCACCGCAGCCACATTGCTTGATGTTTCAACCATATTGGCCAACAACTCATCTTGGCACATGGCAAAGATGCCATTGTCAACGGCTTGCAGAGCCAGTATCAGTTTGCTGCTTACATCCTTAGGAAGTACCTGTTGAGGCTCGGTACTTTCCATGTTGAACACCATGTCGGTATCTGTAACGTGAAATTCTTGCATCACTTCATGATGGAAAACATTCCAATCGGCACGCACTTGCTCTTTCGCATCATTGGGCACGGCAAACACAACCTTTCCATCACGCGGGATGGCGTTGTGCAATTTGCCACTATTAAAGCTTGCTAAGCGCAAATCAAACTTCTCTTGTTCGTTGAAAAGAAATCTCGTTAAAACCTTGATGGCATTGGCACGCTTCTTATTGATGTCGTCACCAGAGTGACCTCCCACCAGGCCTTTCAGTGAGATTTGCATGAAGAAGTGGTCCTTTGGAGCCTCTTCTGCCTTGTAATCGAAGGTGGCAATGGTGCTTCGGCCACCCGCACAGCTTACATATATTTTGCCTTCGTCTTCAGAATCTAAGTTGATGAGATAGTCACCCGTCATGAATCCGGCTTTCATCCCCAACGCTCCCGTTAGTTGTGTCTCTTCATCAACGGTAAAAACGCATTCTATCGGGCCGTGTTCGATGTCGTCGCTTTCGAGCACAGCCAATTCCATAGCCACGCCGATGCCATCGTCTGCACCGAGCGTTGTGCCCTTGGCGGTGAGCCATTCGCCGTCAATGTAGGTCTGAATGGCATCCTTGTCGAAATCAAACTCAACGTCCACAAGTTTGTCACACACCATGTCCATGTGGCTCTGGAGTATCACCGTAGCACGGTCCTCGTAGCCTTTGGTGGCTGGTTTGCGGATTATTACGTTTCCTGTTTCATCTACTGACGTTTCCAAATTGTGGCTCTTGCCAAACTCTTTGAGGTATTCTATCATCTTTTCCTCACGCTTGGAAGGGCGTGGTATCTCGTTGATTTTGGCGAACTGCTTGAAGACGCGAGCTGGTTGTAAGTCTTTCTTTTCCATACTATTTTTTCTTATTTTATTTTGTATATTGCTCTATTTCCACTACCTTTGCCAAATTGAAATGACAAAGTGACACTGCAAATATAATAAGAAATGCTGAAAACATTACTTCTTAGCATGTTAATAATTGCAATATGTATTGCATTGATGTCTGTGAAATTGATTTTTCAGAAGAATGGAAAGTTTAATTCCATGCACATACATGACAGTGACGCTATGAAAAAGCGAGGCATTCATTGTGTGGTAGATCAAGATAAAGAGGCAAGAAAGCAGAACAAGGCGTTTTGAAGTGGATGTCATGGGCAGCATGCTGTCATGGTCATGAGACAAAATAACACGTAAACAATTAAATATCAGTATATAAAATGAAGAAAAAGATTATCCGTTCGGTAGCGGTTGCAGCACTCGCAACACTGGCTTTCACGGCATGTGACAATTCGAAACCTCAGGTTGATAAGAAGTCAGAAGGTACAACAGCTGCTGTTCCTACAGACATGAAAATTGCCTATGTTGAGGTAGACAGCATCATGACCCAGTATAAGTTCTGCAAAGACTATAGTTTGATTTTGCAGAAGAAGGGACAAAACATCCAGAATACGCTGGCTGGAAAGCAGAAACAATTGGAGCAAGCAGCTGCAAACTTCCAGCAGAAGCTTCAACAAAATGCATATACTCGTGACCAGGCAGAATCCATTCAAGCTGGATTGCAGAAGCAGAGTGCCGATCTTCAGGCGCTCAATCAACGTCTGAGCAATGAGTTTCAAACAGAAACCGATAAGTATAACAAGGCTCTCCGCGACTCCATTCAGCACTTCTTGGCCAGCTACAACAAGGATAAGAAGTATAGTCTTATCCTTTCTAAGGCAGGAGATAATCTGCTTTATGCCGACAAGAGCTATGATATCACCAAGGATGTAGTTGCTGGTTTGAACAAGGCTTATAAGCCAATCGACACAAAGAAAAAGGCTGACGCAAAGAAATAAGAAAGTTTTTTTTGCACAGTTTCCTATATTGTCATCGTACATGATGAAATCGCGAGCATTTTGTTCGCGATTTTTTTATTGCTTAATTCAGCAAAACTTCAAGGAGATAGCCGTGAGCATTCATGATTAATTGATGGGATTTTAACAGGTTTGTAATATGATATAAT
>CAMQBP010000094.1 GCA_946999025.1 uncultured Prevotella sp.
CCCAGCCACGACTCGGGATTGAGTTTGGCTGTCCCGTTACGCAATTGGAACTGCAAAATGTTATCCCGCCCGACACTTCCAAGCACTTGACGGGTTCTTACTTTCTGTCCTTGGGAAACGTTAACCGATCCCAAGTTGCAATACACTGAAATATACGAGCCATGGCGAACCATCACAACCGTCGTACCTGCGTAAGTCATCACGGCACTCACCTCGCCGTCATAAATAGCCCGTGCCTTGCAACCAGGGCTTCCCAGGATATTGACACCTTTATTATCAAGCGTTACATTTTTCAATCCCTCCACATTGTACTGCCCGAAATGGCTCACGATGCGGTACCCTCCGGTAATCGGGATGGGCAAACGTCCGCGATTCGCCTCAAACCCACCGCTCAGCATGCGGTCTACCGAACTCATCTTGAGACTCTCATCAGCCCGCTTCTGCGCCCTTGCAATGGTCTCCCTGTTGCGCACCGCGTCACTGGCAGCCTTGCGCTCGGCAGCCACACGGGCAGCCTTAGCCTCGCGGGCAGTTTGTTCTGCGGCCGAACTGGCTTCTGCTGCTGCCTTTGCCTGTGCAGCCGGTTTCTCCTGTTGAGCCTTCTCTGCGGCAGCTGCTGCTGCGCGTGCCTCGGCTTTCAAGCGCTCCTCACGCTCTTTGGCCTCGGCTATCCTGCGATCGTTCTCACGGGCAGCCGCCTCGGCTTCGGCTTTCTTTCGTGCCAGTTCGGCAGCTCTTTTGCGTGCAGCCTCTGCGATAGCGGCCTTACGTTTGGCCTCAGCTTCTGCACGAGCCTTGGCTTTGGCCACCTCGATGGCAATCAACTTATCAATCTCGGCATTGAGGGCAGCATCTTTCTTGCGCTGCTGCGCAATGACGTTTTGAATGGTTTTCTGCTGCTTTTGCAGGTTGCTAACCATCTGCTTCTGTTCCACCTGCTGCCCCTCGAGGGTTTGTTTTTCTTTCTTTCCTTGATAGAGTAGATTGCTTTTCCTTCCCTTAGCATTCTGCAGTTGTACATGTTTTTCTTCCACCTGCGCCTGTTTGGCTTTCAAACCTTCGCCCTGTGCGCGCTGATAAGTGGCATAGTCGCGCACAAACTGAAAGCGACGGTACATCTGAGCAAAGTTCTTCGCCGAGAAGATAAACATGATTTTATCTTGTATGGTATGGCTGCGCGTCATGTAGGCCATCGACTTGATGTACTTTTGCTTGCGCTCTGCCAATTGCGTTTGCAGCGTTTGCAGCTGCGACTTGATGATATCTATATTCCCATTCAAATGATGGATGTCGGCCTCAATGCTGTCGATGTTTTTCTGACGATCGTTGATAGCCGTGTTGAGAATCATCAAATCTTGCAACCTTTTCTTCACATCCGACTGGTTAGTACGCAATGCTTTTTCTTGCTGCTTAATCTTCTTCTGAATCTGACTGCGCTGACTTTCCAATCCTTTGATGGATGAATTGGAATATCGAGCTGTCTTTTTCGACTTTTTCTGGGTTGCTGTTTTCTTCTTGGTCGTGGTCTTTGTGGTTCTTGCTCGCTGTCTTGTGGGCGTACGTTTCTTCTGTGCCGGCAGCGAAACCGTCAAAGCCAATGATAGGAGTATAATTAAATAACGTTTCATTTACCTGTTTAATAGTTTGCCTAAAACCGCTTTTACATCCATCTGCTTGTACCGATTAGAGACCGTGGAACGCTCTTCCCAATTGCCATCTGTCTGAACGTCGTTCATGTCGATGGTCACTTGGCCTTGTTGCGGTGTCTTAGTAGCCGTGGTCATAAAGGAGAATACCTGCTTGGCAGGAAACTGTTTCACGCCAACGGCCTTAAAATTGTCGTAATTCCAGGTCAAGGTTGACTTCCCGTGTTGGTTGCTTTGGTAAGAAACTACAGCAGACAGAATGCGTCCATTGCCCTTTTGAGCATTCCAACGATATTCCATACTGCCTTTTTTCAGCACCAATGGTACGGTTACACCCACTGGCGACAGACGCACGTCGAACGACTTCAGGTCAGATTCACTGACCTTTTCTTTCCCGGGAACCAACAACTGATTCCAGAAGAGTGCCTGCAAACTGTAGAATGTCAGTCCATTGTCGCGCAAAAAATCCAACTCACGATAATCGGCTCGCACATACTCTTTGTGCATACGGTCTATGATGAGCACGCCATCGGGGGTGAATTCAATCCGTCCCACCTCTGTCCCCAAAAAGGGAATGAACACTTGCAGACGAATCACCTTGTCCTTCCGCATGTGTACAGAGCCTGGCGCAGAAATCCTTTTGCCACCTCGGGTAAGACTGAACGTCATGTTCCCAACGATGTTTTGCGCATAGACTTGATTATCATACACACGCTGCACGAATGCCAGCTCTTGCATATCCTCAGCAATGCCGGGCGAAGTTGTGCCCGTATGAGGCTCTTTACCTGGCAAGGGTTCCTTGACTATCGCTTTTTTGGAGGCACATGATGCCAGCAACAAAACAGCGCACACGGTTAAAGCCCAATGGAGTATTTTCTTCATTTCTTGATGTATTTCTTCTGTTTAATCTTCCGTTCAATCAGGGCTTGATCATCTTTTGGCGCCCGTTTCAAGGCTTCCTGCCAATATTTCAGCGCCTGATCGATGTTCCCATTCATAGCATAAATATCCCCTGCATGCTCAATGATGACGGCGCTTTGCACGGAGTCGGTATCATTCTTCAGTGCCTGATCGATGTACAACTTAGCCTCGGTGTATCGCTCTTGCATGAACAATATCCAAGCGTAGGTGTCCAGATACGTCGCATTGTTAGGCGATGCCGTCACCGTTTTATAACTCATTTGTTCTGCACGCTTCAAGTTCTTACCATCTTCACTTAGAAAATAAGCATAGTTGTTCAAGCAGGCAATGTTGTCATCCTTCCATTGCAGACAACTGTCGTAAGCCGCAAAAGCACCCTGTTGGTCGCCTTGCTGGTGCAACAAGTCGCCCATCATGGAATAAAACTCGCTCACCAATTCGGTATCGCTCTTGTCGTTGATGGTACTCACGCCCCGTTTAAGGGCATCAATGGCCTTGGGTTGCTCGTCTTGCTGCACATGGGCCCAAGCCATGTAGTAGTAATAAGCCATCTCGTCGGGCGTAAACTGCGCGCCTTCTTCACAAAGGGCAATGATTTTCTTCCAGTTCTTTCCGGGCAGATACATGCGCAACAACTGCAAACGGGCCGGTGAGTTGTCGGGCGCAATGTCAATAACGTGCTGCAAGGCTGCCATCACAGTGTCTTGTGGCATCTTCTTCAAACTCATGTAGGCGGCTGCTAAGGAAGCGATGTTAGCATCTTTAGGATGAACTTTCATCATGCGCTTGAACAGATTGAGCACCTCGGTGCTGTCGCGTTTGTGGTCTTCATTGTCCCGAATCACTTGCTGTAGCATCGTCATCTTGGTCTGAACCTCCGTGTCCTTACTCATCAAGATGCGGTCTCTCAACGCGATTGCCTTCTCTTTATCGCCCACTTGGTTATGATAATCGTATAGCGATGCCAGTACAAAGCCGTTATCGGGCTCCTCTTCCGCAGCCTGGGTAAACAGTTTATAAGCCTTCTTTTGTCCGCCATGCTGCATGAGCCAATTGCCTAACATCACCCTGTAGTTCACGTCATTGGGATGACTGTCGGCCAGTTGTTGCAAGGTTTTGCGCGCTGCGTCCTTATCACCCATCATCTCATAAACGCTCATTTTCGTAAGCGTGAGCTCCTCATTCGTACCTTCAGCCTGCTCAATACGCTCCAAAACAGAAAGCATCTTATCGTATTTTTTCTGTTGGTTGTACAACTGTCCCAAGATGCTGAGCACATCCGTACGCTGATGATTGTTTTCATACAGGCGCTCGTAGGCGGCGATGGCCTTGTCGAAAGCGCCCGTTCCGATGTAATATTGCGCCACCCGCTCTTGGTAATGACTATTTTCAGGCCGCAAGGCAGCCGCCTTCTCGAACTTCTCCAGTGCCAGCGTATCTTTCTTTTGTTGGGCCAGCAAGCGTCCCTGAGCATAATAAGCTTCGGCTCCCTGTGGATTGAGAGCCAAGCACTGGTGCAACAAACTGTCCGCCAAATCCAGCTTACCGGCATTCAATTGACAGACAGCCTCAAGGAAGAGATAGTGGTATTGTGACTGCTTGTCCTCAAACAGCATCTTTTTCAAATCCGCTTCGGTCAACGGTTTGTCTTCCGATGTCTGTGTCCAAGCTGGCAATGCCAAGCTCATCAGCATCCAGCCCACAAGCATCCAACAAAGAATGGGATTCAAACAAATTTTCAAGTTTTGCTTCATCACGTTGACACTTGCCTATTTCACACCCGTGTGGCCATAGCCTCCCGCTCCACGTTCGGTCTCATCGAGCACCTCCACTTCAACGAAATGCCCTTGTTCGTGTCGTGCTATCACCATTTGGGCGATGCGCTCACCATCACGAATGACAAATTCTTCCTGCGAGAAATTCACCAACAGCACCATCACCTCGCCGCGATAGTCGGCATCAATGGTGCCAGGCGTGTTGAGTACCGTGATGCCATGCTTCAATGCCAACCCGCTACGAGGCCGAATCTGAGCCTCGAATCCCTCGGGTAGAGCGATGAAAAGACCTGTAGACACCAGCTTTCGTTCCATCGGCTTCAACACGATGGGAGCATCAAGGTTGGCTCTTAAATCCATTCCTGCACTCTGACTGGTCGCATAAGCAGGCAACTGCTGATGACCTTTATTGATGACTTTTATCTGTATCATAACTATTCAATAATGTGCAAAAATAAGGAATAATCGCCACAAAGTGGCATTATTACTATTAAAAAGAACCAAATTACGCAAATTTCCACTACTTTTGTGCTATGAAATGGCAAAAATTAATTTCCAACAAAAGGCTTGGACAAGAGCTCAAGCACACTGAACGTCATGACGACCGGTCGGAGTTTAAACGCGACTACGACCGCCTTATTTTCTCGGCACCGTTCAGACGCATGCAGAACAAGACGCAAGTGTTTCCCCTACCCGGTTCCATCTTCGTCCACAACCGCCTCACCCACTCGTTGGAAGTGGCCTCAGTGGGCATGTCGCTGGGCAATGACGTGGCTGCACAACTGTGCGAAAAGCACCCCGAACTGCGTGGAACGATGTTTGAACAGATAGGAACCATCGTCAGTGCGGCCTGTCTGGCACACGACATGGGCAACCCTCCGTTCGGACACAGCGGCGAGAAAGCCATCCAAACCTTCTTCACCGAGGGTGCCGGAACCTACTTGCAGGAGCACGTAGGAGAACGATTCTGGGACGACATCACCCACTTCGAAGGTAACGCCAACGCCTTCCGCCTGCTCACACACCGTTTCAACGGTCGGCGAATAGGCGGGTTCGTGATGACCTACTCCACCTTGGCCAGCATCGTGAAATATCCGTTTGCCAGCAGTCTGGCAGGGAGTCACCGAAAATTTGGCTTCTTCTCATCCGAAGAAGACACCTATGTCAAGGTGGCTGAAGAACTGGAAATTACCAAACTCTCTGAACCTCATCAACCCTTACGGTATGCGCGCCACCCGCTGGTTTATCTGGTTGAGGCCGCGGATGATATCTGCTACGAGATCATGGACATTGAGGATGCCCACAAACTCAAGATTCTTTCGTACGAGGAAACAGAGCATTTGCTCATGAATTTCTTTTCCCCAGAGGTGCAAGCGCACATCCGGCAACGTATCAAAGACGAGGGCGTGACCGACAACAACGAAAAGGTGGTCTACATGCGGGCATCGGCTGTGGGCAAACTGGTCAACGAATGCGTGGAAGCCTTCGTGGCAAACGAGGAGGCGATACTGGACGGTACGCTACAAGGCTCGCTCATCGACCACATCAGTGAACTACAGCGCAAAGCTTACAGGCAATGCGCAGAACTGTCGTACGAACGCATCTACCACAGCAAACCCGTGCTGGATGTGGAGCTGGCGGGTTATAAAATCATGCAAACGCTCATGCAGACGCTCATCGAGGCGGCCGTCAACCCCGACCGTTTCTATTCACAGCAACTCATGCGACGGTTCAGCAGCCAGTACGACATACAGAGTCCTGACCTTGAAACGCGCATCATGGCCGTGATTGACTATATCAGCGGCATGACCGATGTCTATGCCTTGGACATCTATCAGAAGATTAACGGCATCTCCCTGCCAGTTATATAATGCTCATAGGGGCACAAGTGGTTGTGCGCGGTCCTATACGATGACTGCTCTATACTGCTTCTATGCAGACTTACAGCATAAGAGATGGCTATCAATACATCTTGCGAATAGAATAATATACAATTGAATAATATTCATTCGCAATCTAAATGACACAATTATCTGATTGACATTGGCAAGCATTCTCAACCTGCCAATCGGCCTTATTCAAACATGTACTGGGGCATGTTTTCCCGTCAACATGGGAAATCCATAATTTGTCCATTCAAATCCGTCAAGTGGCAAAGATGATTTGTCACACCCTTTTACCTCTCATTCATTGCTCAAAATGATTGTGCAGTGACGATTCACCTTTCAAATCTCGTTATCGACCATTCATTGAAACCGACCGTGATGACGAGTTGATGAGCCCAGCGAATAATCAAGCTCCTACGAAATATAACACCCTTACATGTTGCGAATACTAATAATTCATAATGCATATCATTTATTCGCAATGGGTTTATAGGGAAAATGCTAAAGAACAGAAACCGAACGCCAACGGCCTTAGAAAACTACCAGAAACCCGCTCGTTACACCCTCTCCATCAGGTACATTTCAAAAGCATTGACTTTGGCGTTCAATCTACATGGGTTTACCGTCCAAAGTGATTGAGTTTGCGCATCAAACTCAATGACTTTGAAAAGCAGCAATCACGTCTTTTCAACTTCATGAAAATTCTACCCCATGCCAAAGGGCAAAAGTGTATCAAAACATACCGATGACCTTGCAGGAAAACGGAAAAAGAAATGCGTGCAAAGTCACCACTTATTGGTGGCTTCGCACGCATGATTACGATCGATGCTTCTCACAAAAATAAGCATCGAAAGATGTCTATTTTAATACTTGTCCTTGGGCGTATTACCCATTGTCACCTCTAACTTTCCACCTTTGGCAAAGGTAGCAAAAGGCAAGTAAGTGCTATCAAGCGTCTTTCCGTTGAGCTTGTATTCTTGCACATAGATGTTCTCCTTGCTGTTGTTGCTCACGTTGATGACAAACTTGTCAC
>CAMQBP010000095.1 GCA_946999025.1 uncultured Prevotella sp.
AACAAGAGTTTTATAAAATGATTGACTAATTTTGCACTTGCTGGTTGACTCTATGTAGATATTTGGTAATATCTATGACAGCGCAAAATATCCGCCAAAAAAATAACATTCTCATAAAAAATATTTATATTTGCAAAATCAGACCATCCCGATGGTTCGGCTGAGGCTGTCCAACTGAAATTTATGATGAAGAAAGCTCTCTTGTGGGGAGGTGTCATCCTGGGTGTTCCAGTAGCACTGACCGCCCTACTCGCCATACTCCTATATATCCCCCCCGTGCAGCAATGGATGCTGCAGAAGGCCACTTACTATGCTTCGCAGAAAACGGGCATGGAGATTTCCATCGGCCGTGTGCGTCTGGCCTTTCCGTTGGATTTGAGCATGGAAGATGTGCTCATCATCCAGCCCAACGACTCGCTGCCGCAGGCGAAAGACACCGTGGCATCGGCGCGTAGGGTGGTGGCTGACGTGCAGTTGATGCCTTTGCTGCACAAGCAGGTGGAGGTGGATGAGCTGACGTTCGAAGGCTTGAAGCTCAATACCGTCAACCTCATTGCCGCCGCTAAGGTGCAAGGTACCGTCGGCAAGCTGAACCTGGTGAGCCATGGCATCGACCTGAGGGGCTCGACCGTGCGTGTGAATCAGGCCAACTTGGAAGATGCCAAGCTGCAAGTGGCACTGGCCGACAGTGTTCCAAAAGATACGACGGAGAGCAAGACAACTTGGAAAATCGGGGTGGACCAATTGGACATCCGCCGCTCTGACGTCACCGTTCACCTGCCCGGCGACACGCTTCAGGTACGGGCATACTTGGGGAAAGCCGTGGCCAGTGAGGGCTCGTTCGACCTGGGCGAGGGTGTTTACCGACTGAAAAAACTGGACTGGACGGACGGAAAGTTGAATTATGACAACAAATGGAAAGCACACACCAAGGGACTTGACTATAACCATCTGGCGCTGAGCGACATAACCGTAGGCATCGACTCGTTGCAATACCAAGCATCTAAGTTGGACATGAACGTGCGACAGATTGCTTTTCGGGAGAAGAGCGGACTTGATTTGCAACATCTCTCGGGCAATGTGGCGCTTGATTCCACGCGACTGAGTTTGAAGAATGCCCATCTCAAAACATCGGAATCGAATCTGATGGCCGACCTCGACATGGATTTGAACAGCTTCTCCGAGCAAACTAATGGGAAGATGAACGCCAACGTGCACGCCACTTTGGGCAAGCAAGACTTGATGCACTTTATGGGTGACCTGCCAAAAGAATTCAAACAAAAATGGCCCAACGCACCTCTATTGGTCGATGGGGTGGTGAGTGGCAACAGAAAGCGTATGCAGTTTGATGGCCTGAACATCAATCTGCCAACGGCCTTGAAAGCCCATGCCATCGGCTATGCGGCCAACCTCGATGATCCGAAGCGGTTGAAGGCCGACGTAAAGTTGAAAGCCAAGACGGGCAACCTTGATTTCGTAAAAGCCTTTTTGGACAAGGAAACGCGCAAAAAGGTAAACATACCGCAGGGAATAGGTCTGGATGGCAGTCTGAAAATCAATGGCAAGCAATATACAACGGATTTCGTTGCCCAGCAAGGAGGAGGCTCTTTGCAGGCCAAGGCCCAGTTGGATGCGGCCAAGATGGCCTATACCGCCAAGTTGAACGCCCGCCGTATGCCGCTACAAAACTTCCTGCCCAACCAGGGATTGCACCCCTTTAGCGGTACCGTGGACGTGAGTGGGCAGGGCACCGACTTTCTATCGCCCCGCACAACACTTACGGCCAAGGCCCAGATTACCCAATTCAGCTACGGAAACTACAATCTCGACCACATGACGGCTGATGCCCATGTGAAGAATGGACGTGCCAAGGCATTGATACACAGCAATAACCCACTTATCAAAGGCGATATCACGCTCGATGCTTTGACTCGTTCGAAAAACATCAACGCCAACGTGGTGACCGATTTGCAGCACGTGGATCTCCATCGTCTTCATTTGTTGGATGACACCATTTCGGTAGCGGTGAAAAGTCATTTGAAGCTCGCCACCGACCTCAAAGAATCTTACAAACTGAAAGGAACGGTTGACAACATGGTCATCAATGACAACGGAAGGATATACAAGCCCCAGCCCATGAACCTTGATGTGCTGACCCGCAGGGACACAACCCATGCCGAGGTGGCCACCGGTGACTTCTACCTGTCTATGCACAGCGGGCAAGGCTACAAGAAGTTGATGAAACATGGCAACGCTTTTGTGGCCGAATTGAAACGGCAGTTCGAAGATAAATACATTGACCAGCAGCGTCTGAGGGACCATCTTCCCAATGCCAACCTGTATCTCAAATCGGGTAAAGACAACTTCTTTGTGAACCTCATGCGCCGATATGGGTGTGACATGGATAGGGCATTGGTCAACATCAAGTCGTCTCCCAGCATGGGATTGGAAGGTCTGTTGCAGGTAGACAAGCTGCTGTTAGACAGCATCCAGTTGGACACCGTTCGGCTGAGTCTGGATGCTAATCCAGAGGGAACCACCTACCATGGGCGCATACAGAACGCACCAGGCAACCCGCAGTATGTCTTTAAGGCCCTCTTCGATGGTGCCCTGCATGAAAAGGGAACCAACATCCGCGCCAAACTATACGACGAGCATGACCAGTTGGGCATTGCATTAGGACTGGTAGCCGACTTGGAAAAGGGTGGCATCCGAACCCGACTGGACAGTACGAAGATTGTACTGGGTTACAAGGATTTTGCTGTGAACAACGACAATTATCTCTTCCTGGGCAACGATCGGCGCGTATCGGCCAACATCTTGCTGCGCGCCAAGGACGGAACGGGTGTTCAGTTGTATTCCAATGACGAGCATCTGGACGTGCTGCAAGATGTAACCCTGTCGCTCAACAAGATAGAACTGAAGAACATCATGAGCGTCATTCCGTACACTCCCGACATAGCCGGAACGATGAACGGCGACTTCCACATCATCCAAACCCCCACAGAGCTGTCGGTTTCGTCGGCCGTATCGGTGAAAAACATGTTCTACGAACAGAGTCCGATGGGCAACCTCAGTTCAGAATTCGTGTATATGCCTAAGTCGAACGGGAGCCACTTCGTGGATGGTGTGCTGCTGAGTGAAAACAAGGAGGTGGCCACGGTGACGGGAACCTACGACAAGCACGGGTATCTGGATGCGACACTCAATTTGGAGCGTCTGCCCTTGCAGTTGATAAACGGGTTCATTCCCAAGCGAATTTTCGGCTTGCGAGGCTATGGTGAGGGCGAAATTGCCCTGCGCGGGTCGATGAAGAAGCCCCACATGGATGGTGAAATCTATCTCGACTCGTCCTACATCTTCAGCGAACCATACGGCGTGTCACTTCGCTTTGCCAATGATCCCGTTCGAATCAAGGACAGCAAACTGTTGTTTGAGAACTTTGAAATGTTCGCCAACAACAACAGTCCGTTGAACATCTATGGGGCTTTCGACTTCTCTGATACCGAGCGGATGATGCTCGATATCCGCATGCGAGCTGAGAATTTCGAGATAATCGATGCGCGGGAGAATCCTCGTTCAGAGGCATACGGCAAGGCCTTTGTCGACTTCTTCGGCACAATGAAAGGTCCGGTGGAGAGCTTGCGCCTCAGAGGAAAGCTCAATGTGCTGGGCACCACCGACATGACATACGTGCTGAAAGATTCTGAGCTGACCACCGACAACCAATTGGACGAGCTGGTGAAGTTCACCGACTTTAATGATTCCACGGTTGAGGTGGTGCGCAGACCCAAGCTCACTGGCTTTGACATGCTCTTAGGCGTGACCATTGATGAGGCTGCTCATATCGTTTGCATGCTCAACGCCGACCAAACCAATTACATCGACTTGCTGGGTGGTGGCGATTTGCGTATGAGTTACAACCCGGCAGAATCCATCCAGATCATGGGACGGTACACCCTTCACAGCGGAGAGATGAAATATTCGTTGCCCGTTATCCCGCTGAAAACCTTCAATATCCAGAATGGCAGTTACATAGAGTTCAATGGCGACCCGATGAATCCCAAACTCAACATCACGGCAACGGAGCCTGTCAAGGCCACGGTGAACGAGGGTACGGGTGCCGGACGTGTCGTTGATTTCGACTGTGGCGTAAAGCTGTCGCAGACGCTCAGCAACCCTGGCATCGAGTTTATCATCAGTGCACCGAGCGACATGACCATTCAAGACGAACTAAACACCATGTCTGTGGAAGGAAGAGGCAAGGTGGCCGTCACCATGTTGGTGTCGGGCATGTACCTCACCGACGCCAATCCATCGGCATTCTCGATGAACAGCGCCTTGAGTTCGTACTTGCAAACCGAGATTAACAATATCGCCGGCTCGGCCATGCGTACCATGGGACTGGATGTGGGCATGAGCATTGACAACACGATGATGGCCAGTGGCGGCATGCATACCGATTACAACTTCAGATTCTCCAAGCGACTGTGGAACAACCGGCTGCGGGTAATCATCGGTGGACGGGTGTCCACGGGCGAGGAGGTGATGGCCAACCGTGACGATACGTTCTTCGATAACGTCGAATTGGAGTATCGTCTGAACCAGAATGCCAGTCAGTATCTGCGCCTGTTCTACAAAAACAACACCTACGACTGGCTCGAGGGACTCATCGGAGTGTATGGCGTTGGTTTTACTTGGCGGCGCAAGCTGGCCCATTTCAAGGATATCTTCCGTTTCAAGAGTGACAAAGAGGCCTTGCCAACCATTCGTCCTGTCCAAAAAGACTCAATCAACAATGACATCAAAACCACTAAATAAATACATCCTTGCGCTCATTCTGCTGCCGGCCATCATGACGGCATGCTCTACAACCAGCGCCATTCCCGATGGCGAACAGCTGTTTACAGGACTGAGAAAGATTCAGTTTGACAACTATGAGAAGAACGCTCATGCCGATGAAACCAAGATGGAACTGGAGTCGGTATTGGCCACTGCGCCCACATCGTCCTTGCTCGGCAGCAGTTATTACCGCACTCCCATCCCCATCCGCCTATGGATATGGAACGCTTTCTCGCAAGACACCAGTGCCGTGAGCCGATGGATTACCAAGGCATTTGGCTCGAAACCGAAGCTATTGAGCCAGGTCAACCCCTTGCTGCGCAAGTCGGTAGGCGAGTTACAGTTGAAGAAGTTTGGCTATTTCAAAGGGAACGTCGACTATGACATCATTCAGCAATCCAACCCGAAGAAAGCCAAGGTGGCTTATTTTGTCAACATGGGACCCCTGTGGCGGCTCGACTCCATCAGTTATATCAACTTCACGCCCGGGGCAGACAGTCTGGTGGCAGCCACCAAGGATGAGGCCTTGATTCACAAAGGCGACCCGTTCAGCGTTCCAGCTCTTGAAGCCGAGCGACAACGCGTGGCTCGCTTGCTGCGCAATAACGGCTATTACTATGCCAAACCCACAGACGCTTCTTACCTGGCCGACACCTTGCAAACGCCCGGCAAGGTAGTGCTTCGCTTTCAAGAAGCCGACAGCTTGGAGTCCGAGGTAACCCGCAAATGGTATGTGGGACGGGTGAACGTGAATTTGCGGCGACAGTTTATGGAAGAACTCTCCGATTCGTTGGTGCGGCGCAGCTTCACCCTTCGGTACGCACGGCGTAGGCCACCCTTGCGTCCCGGCGTGTTCTACAACGGTTTGAAGATACGCCCGGGACAGCTTTACAGCCTTGCCAACCAGGAAGCATCGTCAAACTACCTGCACTCCACGGGACTTTTTACCTACAGCAGCTTCCGCTTTACCCCGCGAGATTCGTCAGAAACCTGTGATACCCTCGACCTGGACATCGACTGCGTGTTTGACAAACCCTACAACTTTTATATCAATGCCAATGCCAAAGGCAAGACCTCGAAGCGCTTCGGACCTGAGTTGATCATGGGTCTGACCAAGCTGAACGCCTTTCGCGGAGGCGAAAAACTGGACATCAACGTCCATGGTTCTTACGAATGGCAGACCGGACATCGGTCGGAAGGCAGCTCGTCGAAGGTGAACTCGTACGAATATGGCGGCGACATCTCCCTGGTTATCCCACGAATGCTCACGCCGGGCAATCTCTTTTGGTCGGCTCGTCACCGCAACACGCGCGACAGTTTGCGCGTGCTGTCAGGGAAGCGACCCCGAAGGAGAAGGCGGTTTTACGGTGTTCCATCAACGACCCTGCGCATGTCAAACAACATCTTAAACCGTGCCGGCTACTTCAAACGGCATGTTGTTTCGGGCGATTTGACATACGAGTTCTGGACTTCACCGCAGTCGTACCACGAGTTTAGTCCACTCACGCTGTCGTACGAGTACATGACCAGCCGCACCGATTCGTTCATGGTCTTGTTGGCCGATAATCCTTATTTGCAGATTTCCATGCGCGACCAGTTCGTTCCCAAGATGAGTTATACCTATCAGTATACCAGTGCGATGGGCACCCGTCATCCCATCTCTTGGAGAACCACCGTGAGCGAAGCCGCCAACATCCTGTCACTGGGTTACATGGCGGCCGGTAAACAGTGGAACGACAAGAGCAAGAAGCTGTTTAAAAACCCATACGCCCAGTTTGTAAAGCTCGAAACCGATTTCGTGAAGCTGTGGCGATTTGGCGACAAACATTCCATCGCAGGCCATCTTAATGCCGGTGTGGTATACAGTTACGGCAATGCCACCAAGGCCCCTTACTATGAACAGTTCTATGTTGGCGGCGCCAACAGCGTGCGGGCTTTCAACGTGCGGAGCATTGGTCCCGGCAAATATCGGCCCAGCAACCAGCGTATGTCATATATAGAGCAGACCGGCGACGTGAAGTTTGAGGCCAACCTGGAGTTCCGTCCCCACTTGTTTGGCGATCTCTATGGTGCCGTCTTCCTCGATGCCGGCAACGTTTGGACGCTCGGTGACGACGCTCAGCGGCCAGGTGGTCAGCTCAAGTGGAAGAGCGTGTTCACCGACATGGCCGTTGGCACCGGTGTGGGCATTCGCTATGACCTGGGCTTGTTCGTCATTCGTGTGGATTGGGGTATCGGCCTTCATGTGCCTTACCACACGGGGAAGAAGGGCTTTTACAACCTGTTGCGCTTCGATGATGGCAACAGTTTCCAC
>CAMQBP010000096.1 GCA_946999025.1 uncultured Prevotella sp.
ATGAAATTATGTGCATGAGGAGAGAGGGATGCAACTGGGTTTTACGACTGACCCATTATAAGACGGTTGTTTTTCATCTTTTTTAAGTGTATGAATTCGCGAAACCTCAATATTTTTCTATAGTTTTGTAAATCATCAGACCATACAGGTATGAAAATAATCAATTGCCAAATACTTTGTTTGTTATGGATTTTCCTTTTAACGGGTTGTCATGGACGAGCACAAGTAGCTGCAGAAAAAGAATTAAATATGAACGATGAAGCTGAATTATACTTGGCAGGTGGATGCTTTTGGGGTACAGAACACTTTTTGAAGCAAATCAATGGAGTTCTTCGTACCCAAGTTGGATATGCGAATGGGCGTGGACACAATCCCACTTATGAGGAGGTTTGTACAGATCAGACAGGTTTTGCAGAAGCTGTACACGTTGTTTATAATCCTCAAGTATTACCTATTTCTCTACTTTTAAAATTGTATTTTAAAACCATCGACCCTACCTCTTTAAATAGACAGGGTGGAGATGTGGGTACACAGTATCGCACCGGTATTTATTATACTAATGCACATGACTTGCCCATGATTCAAGCTGAGATGGCCAAGTTGAGCAAAGAATATTCGAAGAAGATACAAATAGAAGTACAGCCACTTAGAAATTTCTATGTAGCAGAAGATTATCACCAAGATTATTTGGATAAAAATCCCGGAGGATATTGTCATGTTCCGCAAGCATTGATGCAGTATGCGCGTGTAGCCAACAAGGATACAACCGAATCTTCACGTTATGTGAAGAAAACGGATGCTGAACTGAAGCAGCAGCTAACACCTTTACAATACGAAGTTACCCAGCATGCCGCCACCGAGCGTCCTTATGATAATGCGTACAATGATGAGTTTAGACCAGGCATCTATGTTGATGTAACCACTGGCGAACCACTGTTTTTGAGTACCGATAAGTTTGAGTCGGGCTGTGGATGGCCTGCGTTCAGCAAGCCAATAGACAAGCATTTCTTGGTAGAAAACCAAGACTCGTCTCACGGTATGCAGCGTACCGAGGTGAGAAGTGCTAAAGGTCAAGCCCATTTGGGACATGTTTTTAACGATGGTCCTAAAGACCGAGGCGGGTTGCGATATTGTATTAACAGTGCTTCTTTGCGTTTTGTTCCTCAAGAAGAAATGAAAGCGCAAGGATATGAAAAGTACCTTATTTTGCTGGAGCATTGAGAAAGGCGGGTTGTTCCGTTGGCTTCAGGGGCTTTAGTCAATGCGATGATGGTCTTTCAAGCAGTGCTTTGGAAACGATAGGGTATTTTCTCTAAAACAAGAACTAAAACCAATAGATATGAGTTTACAAGATATTTTGAATCACCGACGTGCCATTCGTCATTTCGACCCTGCCAAACCACTTGACACCGCGCGTGTACGTCATTGCTTGGAGTTGGCGGCTTTGGCACCAACCAGTTCGAACATGCAACTTTGGGAGTGTTATCATGTCACCCAACCGAAGGTTCTCAAAAAGCTGACCCATGCTCTTTTGGATCAGCAGACGGCAGCAACCGCACAGCAAATGGTGGTTTTCGTCACGCGCAGGGACAAGCATCGGGCGCATGCCAAGGCTGTGAAGGCGTTTGAAATCGATAATGTCATGCGAAACAGTCCGCAGGAGAAACAAGCCAAACGCATCAAAAAGTGGCAGGTGTATTACGATTTTGTGATGCCACTGTTTTACACTCGCTTCTTCTGGTTGCTGGGTTTGTTTCGCAAATTGCTGGCGCAAACCATCGGATTGTTCCGACCTATCGTGAAACAGGTGACCGAAGGCGATACGCGCATCACGGTTCATAAGAGTTGCGCCCTTGTCGTCCAGACGTTCATGTTGGCCATGAGTGAGGAAGGATATGATACATGTCCCGTTGAGGGATTTGACAGTTGGCTGGTCAAGAAGGCCTTAGGGCTTCCTTACCATACAGAAATCAACATGGTTATCACATGTGGCGTGCGTCTGCCCGACGGTGTTCGATCCGAACGCTACCGCCTTCCTTTCGAGCAGGTGTACCATCAAGTGTGATAGTTAACGAGTTGACAAGTTTACGAGTTTACGAGTTGATGGTTGGTAAGTTGATGAATTGGCAACTTACTAAGTGTTTGCGTAGGCTAAACCATCGTGTGTTGCGAGTGACAATACAGCATAAATCCCAGTTGGCATCAAGTCAACTGGGATTTATTCGCTCAATGTAAATCGCTATTTTAGCGTTATTCAGCATTCTTATTCTCTGCGTCAATGGCCTTGATCTTCTCACGAATCATCTTGCAGTCATCCTTCAATTTCTCCACTTTCCGGTTCATTTCGTCCAGCAGGTTGTTGCCTTTTTTGCTCGATGCGTTGAGGAAGCCAAGGTTGTTTTCATAAGTCGTTATCTCCGACTTCAGTTGTTCATAACGGTGCATCAGTCGGCCACGCTCGTTGTCCAGCGCGTCTTCGCCCATTTTGGCCATGTTCTTCAAGTTGTTCTTGAAGTTGTCAAGGTGTCTACGGGCAAACGAAATGTGCAATTCCTTATACAGCTTGTCTAAGATGTCGTGGTATTCCTGATAAACGTTATCTTTCTCTTTGTACGGAACATGTCCTATCTTACCGTACTCGTCCACCAATTCCTGCACCTTTTCTTTGGTGTTTTCGTCAGGTTTTTCAACCAACTCTTTCAGTTGGGCGATGATGGCTCGTTTCTTGTCCAGGTTCTCGTGCTCGTTATTTTTCGTGCTTGCATTGGCTTTGTTGCGCGCCTCGAAGAACGTGTTGCAAGCTGTGATAAAGTCGTTCCACAGCCGGTCGCCTTGTTTCCTCGGAACCATACCAATGGTTTTCCACTCTTTCTGCAAGGCAATGAGTTTGTCGCTCGTCGATTTCCAATCCGTGCTGTCGGCCAAAGCCTGTGCTTTCTCCACGAGTGCTTTCTTCTTTTCGGCGTTCTCAGCGAAGCGTTGTTTCATCTGTTTGAAGAACTCTGCCTTGTTTTGGAAGAACTGATCGCAGGCTGCGCGGAAGCGTTCGAATATCTTGACGTTCATTTTTTGCGGGGCAAACCCTATCGTCTTCCATTCTGCCTGAATGGCGATAATCTCTTCTGTATGCTTTTCCCATTCGGCAGCCGTCTTGTATTCCTGTGCAACGATGCCCTCTACTTTCTCGCAAAGGGCTGTTTTTTGCGTCAGGTTTTCTTCTTCCTCCTGGCGCAATGTTTCGAAATGTTGCTGGTGACGCTTGTTGATGACGGTAGACGCAGCCTTGAAACGTGTCCAAATCTCTTCGCGTAGTTCTTTGGCCACCGGTCCAATTTCACGATATTGCTGATGCAACTCCTGCAATTGGTGGAAGGCACTAATCACGTCTTCTTCGTTGGCAAGGTTCTCAGCCGTTTCACATAGTTTCGTCTTCAGCTCCAGGTTTTTCTTGAAATCATATTCGCGGGCTTCCCGATTGAGGTTCAGTAAGTCGTAAAATTGCTCAACGTACAGCTGGTAGTTGCGCCACAGCTCGCTGGCGTTCTGTGCGGGTACGGCCTTAATCTCTTTCCATTGCTGCTGTAGTGACTTGAACTCTTGGAACGATTTGTTGGCTTCGTCGGGCGACGTGGCCATCGCCTTGATTTTGTCAATAATCTCAAGTTTCTTTTTCAGGTTCTCCTCTTTCTCAGCTTCTTGCTGCTGAAATTGCTTGGCCCGCTTCTCTTTGATGATGGCCATTTCAGCCTTGAGGCTTTCCTCCAGCTTGTCTGGCACTACCTGATAATGCTCCGGATCACCACCATTGTCAAGGTATTCCTTCTGCTGTGCCTCTCGTTCGGCCAGATGCAGCTTGTAGAATGTGGTCTTGAGTAGGTCAAGTTCGCTCTTCTGTGGGTATTCATCGCTGTTGGCAATCTCCTTCAGTCTGTCCAGAACCTCTTGCTTCGTTGCGTAAATCTTCGGAGTCACTTCCTCTTTTGGCGTTTCTTCTTCCTGTTTTGTCGCCTCAGGTTGCTCTGTTTGCTCTTCGGTAGGTTCGTTCACAGGCTCTTGTTCGGCCTTGTCCTCTTGCGGCTCAGCCTCTTCCACGGTCGTTTGTTGTGGTTCCACATTCGTTTCCTTTTCTTCTTCGGATGCTTCACTGCTTGTTGGTTCAACCGTGTTTTCGGTGCCTACAACTTGTTTCTCGCTTTCTAAATTACCCTGCTTCGGGGTGTTTTCTTGAGAGTCCATCAGTTCACTGTTTTAAGTTGATGATTTGGTTTTCCGGTGCATTGACACATCCAGGATATGTCACTTGCTCGCCTTCACTTCGTCTATGTAGATGATTGCCATGCCGATAGTAAGGGCATTAGATGTTGCAAACTTATATAAAAATATGCTAATTTCCTAAACAATAGTGATTTTTTTATTGTTTTGTCTGTTTTAGAGTCTGTCCATGCTCGGTCTACAGCAGTCGTTTGCGGCGCATAATGGCCCATGAGAGTACGGCCACGAGGATGGAAATGCCAAAGGCTACTATGAATCCGTACTTGTAGGTTTCCATGCCGTTGATGACGTTCATGCCGTAGAGAGATGCTACCAGGGTGGTCGACATCATCAGGATAGAAACCGAGGTGAGGGTTTTCATCACCGTGTTCACGTTGTTGTTGATAATGCTCGAGTACGTGTCCATGGTCGATTCGAGGATGTTGGCGTAGATGCTGGTGGTCTCTCGGGCCTGCGTCATCTCGATGTTGACGTCTTCTATCAGGTCTGCATCCAGTTCGTCTACCTGCAACTTGAACTTCAGCTTGGCCAACAAGTTTTCGTTGCCACGTATGGAGGTGATGAAATAGGTGAGCGAGTCCTGTAATCGGCTCAGTCCGATGAGGCTTTCGTTGTTCACCTCGTGATCTAAGTTGTGCTTGGCTTTCTCGATGAGTGTGTTGATCTGCTTCAGCCGTTTCAAGTACCAAACGGCGCTGGAGAGGAACAAACGGAAAGTCAAGTCAACGTAGTCGGTGAAGCCCGAACCTCGCTTTTGCTGATAGCTCACAAAGTCAATCATCATGTTGGTCTCGTAATAGCACACCGTGATGGTCACGTCGCGCTTGTGGATGATGCCCAAAGGAACCGTTGTGTAGGGAGTGCGCGAGCGTATCTCTTTGACGTAGGGGATACGCAGGATGATGAGCATCCAACCATCGTCATATTCGTAGCGGGCACGCTCGTCAGTATCGCTGACGTCTTGCAAGAAATAATCGGGTATTTGGAAGCGTTCTTCCAGCTCTTGTTGGTCTTCCTCTGTTGGACAGGTCACCTGAATCCAGCAATTAGGCTGCCATTCCTCGATGGGCCTAAGTATTTCGTTGATGTTCCAGTAAGTTCTCATTTTCGCTAATCTCCATGGTTCATGGGGTCGAAGATTAGCCTCCTGGAGACTACTCTTCTACCTTTCGTTACTTTTTTCCGAATGATAGTCGTCCATAAATTGTTGTTAATAATAAACTTTTACCTGTCCGACAGGTGCCCAAACTCTTGTTGGAGGAATTGGAATGTGCCGTTGGACAATGAAGTGTTTGCAAAGATAAACAAAAAAAACGATAAAAGCTGTTGCGTGACATAAAATTATTTATCAACTGCATGGCTCTTTATTTTAACGGTATATTGTTGAATATCAAACTTAGAGTTAGAATCGTTGTTGAAACAAAAGAAATGGTTCGTTTTTTCAGCAAACAATCTTACTTAAATAATGGAGCCGTGTTCCAACGCTCTTCCGCTATTTGCGTACCATGAGGAATCGTACTACTACGCATCGCAGATGAGGCCTTCACACTGCTGCATCATCCATCTTTTTTCTTGACAAACACCTCGCTGTGTTTGCGATATTTATCAGTAGGTTGGCAACCGGTCGCAAAAACGCTCAAAATGAGTGTGTTTTGTAATTGTTTGTTTTACAATATGTTAGATGTGTTACGGTGATTTTTAGCCCTCATGGTTGCCTGTTTTGTTCGTTAGAGCATAGCTTTTAGACCGCAATAAGCATGCTTTTGAAGCTCAATGTCATGCATCTTGCCGTTGAAAAGCGTGCATATAGTAGCGTTATCTTGATGCTTTTGGGGCAAAATTGTGATTTTTTCAGTCTGGTATTCACGCTTATGCTCCCTGAAGGCCTATTGATTTTTTCTGGAAGCCCCATTCACCATGGCTGGTTTTATTGTCATCTTATCGGACAAAAAACGCCACCCCGTCTCTTCTTGGTGGTGGATGGTTCTTTTAACATCTTGCGCGTAACCCAAGAAGAGACGGGGTGTCACATGCGGACTTCTTGTTATTTTACCAAAGTTTTGCGCGTGGTGCCATCCGATAAATTCAGAAGATACAGCCCACGGGGTAGACCGTTGAGCTGCTTTGTGGGCATTCGTTGCCCCCGCATGTTATATATTGAAACGATTGTTACGGCGCGGTTTCCGTTGAAGGCTGACTCTATTCCAGCCGTGTTGAAATGCGGGTCGGGTAAATAGTTGAAGCTGATGAGGCCGTTGGCGTCTTTCCTGATGTTCAACACCTTATTATATAGTACATAATTGTTGTCCCAGTTGGCGTTGTAAAGCGTCAGCGCAGGAGTGCTGTTTGCCGTCAAGCTGTCACGTTCCCCCAAGGGATAGGTGTCACGGTCAGCGTTGCCGTAGCTGCCATCGGCCGGAACGATGGTCAGTCGTTGGTGCGTGTTGTATTGTTTCTGTTCGGTATTGTTCACTATGTTGTACGCCCAAAGCGAAGCATCATAGTCAACATGAAGCACTAACAGACCATTTTTGGGCAGATAGGAGTCCCATTTACTACGTCCTTTGTTTTCTAACAAATAGTATTCATCATGGTTCCGTGGATTGTAAATGGCGTATGCCTCACCGCCTTCCAGCAGAGGCTTCATGCCGGTAACGTTCAGGGGTTCATGTTCTAAGACCGTATAATCCAGCCATCCTGCAAAGTTTTTCTCGTAACTGGTATAAGCGGGTGGTACCCATCCGATACCTAACGGACCGTTGTAGCTGCCACTGGCCATGATGTCCCAGTCGCCCATGCCATAGTTTTTAGATGATCCGGTGTCGTAAAAGTCGGGTATTCCCAGGCAATGGGAAAACTCGTGACAGATG
>CAMQBP010000097.1 GCA_946999025.1 uncultured Prevotella sp.
TGCGATGTCTTTGGCCACGCTGGGTTTCTCTGCTATGCAAACAATCATTGTCAGTATCTGTCTTTCATTTTTTACAATTCCACCACCGTGATGCCCGCACCGCCAAACTGCACGTGCTCGTCACGGTAACCGGTTACGTTGGGGATGCCCGAGAGGTAGTCGCGGATGAGTTGGCGCAGGATGCCGTTGCCCTTGCCGTGCAGGATGCGCACCCGATCCATGCCCATGAGTATGGCATCGTCGATGAAATACTGCACGGCGTTCAGAGCTTCATCGCCCCGCATGCCGCGCACGTCCAGGTCTTGGTGAAAGTTCTTGCGGTGCTCGTCGATGGTGTCGCGTGTTTTTTTACTTATCTTCACGGCCCCCAACCGTTCTTCCAACGTAGGCTGCGTGGTTTGTTCGACGGCGTGTTCCAACCTACTGGTGCGCATCTTGGTGCGCATGTCGCCGAAGATTACGGTGGCGTTGTCGCCCTCCACCTGCTCAACGGTGCCGATAGTGGTGAGCCCGATGATGCGTACCCGGTCGCCTAGTGCGATGGCTTTTCGCTGTTGCTGGCGGTCGGCAGCCTGTCGCACCTCTTCTTGTCGCTTCTGTTGCTGCTTTTCTTTCTCGGCCTTGCGCTTCTCCTTGCGCTCTTTGCGAAGCTTCATCTGCTCCACCTTCTTAGCAAACTGCTCATCGCTCATGGTGCCGTTGGGCGCTTGGTAATCGTCGGCCTTGATGCCCTGCTCAAACACCTTCAAATCTTCTCGTATGCGCCGCGTGGCCTCTTTCTCAGCCTGTTGCTCGCGTATCTCGCGAATGGCGTTCTCAATGCGCTTGTTGCTCTGCCTGAACAGTTCGTCGGCCTGCTCCTTGGCGCGCTTGATGATGAGCTTGCGTTCTTGCTCCACCTCACGAATATCGTTCTCGTAGCGTGCGATGGTCTTCTCCATGTCCCTCTCGCGTTGGTGGATGGTCTGCCGCTTGTTCTCCCAGTAGCGCTTGTCGCGCACGATGTCCTGGAGGTATTTGTCGCTCTGTATGTAGTCAGTCCCCACGATGTCGCTGGCCTTGCTGATCACCGTTTCGGGGATGCCCGTCTTGCGGGCTATCTCGATGGCAAAGCTGCTGCCCGGCTGTCCGATGGCCAACTTAAACAAGGCCTGCATCTCGTGGCGGTCGTAGAGCATGGCACCGTTTACCACACCGGGGTGAGCGTCGGCGTAATGTTTCAGGTTTTGGTAGTGGGTGGTAATGATGCCCCATGCCTGTTTGTCGCAAAACTGCTCCAGCACCGCCTCGGCAATGGCGCCACCTATCTGTGGCTCGGTGCCGGTGCCGAACTCGTCGATGAGCAACAGGGTGCCGGGATTGGCCGTCTTCATCATGTTCTTCATGTTGAGCAGGTGGCTCGAGTAGGTACTCAGGTCGTTCTCTATGCTTTGTTCGTCACCGATGTCGATCATCAGATGTTCGAAGATGCCCGCCTTTGAACGTTCGCCAACGGGGATGCTCAGTCCGCATTGCAGCATGTATTGCAGCAGTCCCACGGTCTTGAGGCACACCGACTTGCCGCCGGCGTTGGGTCCCGAGATGATGAGCATGCGCTTCTGGGGCGTGAGGATGATGTCGAGCGGCACCACCTGTTTGCCCTGTTTCTCCAGCGACAGGCGCAGCAGGGGGTGCGTGGCGCCAATCCAGTCGATGTACGGCTGTGGTTGTAGTTGCGGCTCGATGGCCTTGATGAGTTTGGCCAGCTCGGCCTTGGCGCGCACCAAGTCAATCTTAGCCAGCATGTCGTAGGCCGCCAACAGCTCTTTGACGTGCGGCCGCACCTCACGCGTCACCTCGGAGAGAATGCGAATCACCTCTTTGCGCTCCTCGCTCTCCAGCTCCCTGATGCGGTTGTTGGCCTCCACCACCTCAGTGGGTTCGATGAACACGGTGCGTCCCGTAGCCGACTCGTCGTGCACGATGCCCTTGATTTTGCGTTTCAGTCCTGGTGCCACGGGGATGACCAAACGACCGTCGCGCAGGGTGGGGGCCACGTCTTTATCAACCACGCCCTCGCTCTGGGCGGCGCGCAGGATGCTGGCCAGCGTGTGCGAGATGCTGCCCTCGGTGCGTCTTAGTTCGCTGCGTATCTGTGCCAGAGCCGGTGAGGCGTTGTCGCGGATGTGTCCCAACTTGTCGAGAATCTGGTCGATGCGCCGCAACAGCTGCGGAAACACTACCACGCCACGCGTCAGTTCTTGCAGGGCAGGGTAGCGGTAGCGGGTGGGGCGGCTGTCATCGTCTTCTCTTTCGTCATCCCCCTTGACTTGTCTTTCGTCTTGTGCGTCATCGGCATCATCGCCTTCGGTCTGGGCCAGAAAGCGCACGATGGCGATGATGGTCTCCAGCGAGCGGCGCAGGTCAAACAGCTCGTCTTCCTCCAAGTGCGTGTTCTCCAGTCGAATGCGGGCGATGGCCTGTCGCATGTCGAAGAAATATTGCAGTGGAAAGTTGTCTTCCTCCTGCTGTATGCACCTCATCTCCCGCGTCTGCTCGAGCCACGCACTGATGGTGGCGGGGTCGGTGCAGAACGCCAGAGCGTCCACCTGCTCCTTGCCCAGCGTGGAGAGGCAGCGCGCCTTCAGCAGTTCGCGTATCTTGTCAAAGCCAATCTTGCTTTCAAAGTTGGTTGGGTAAATCATGTTGCAAAGATAAGCATTTACGAACAAACCGCCATCTTACCAAAGCGCAACCTTGCCTATTTTCCCTAAATCAATTGAGGCTGTTGGCACGCCAAGAGCCTTGAACACCCTGCTCATGGTTGGAATGCTGATACTGTAACCTTTTTCCAGCCTTGAAATCTGAGCGCGCTTCACCCCGATGCGCTCACCTAATTCCTCTTGGGTGAGGTTTTGTTCAATCCTGGCTTTCTTAATGGCTTCGCCTAACTTATAAGCATGAATCGACGCTGCCACTCTTTGTTCGAACTCATCACGTCTTGGCGTGCCTATCTTTCCAAAGTGCCGATCAAGAACTTCATCAGAAGTGTACGTCTTGAATTTTCCTACTTGTTTCATATCTTTTCTCCTTTATCCTTGAAATATTCCAGCCTAATTCTTTCCGCCTTAACAATTTCTTTTGGTGGCGTCTTCTGTGTTTTTTTGATGATGCCATGCGTTGCTATCACCAACGTTTCTTCTTTCGTGTCCCAAAAGGCAAACAATCGATAAGCAATCTTGTTGTAAAGACTTCTGAACTCCCAAATGTCGCTGTTATCCAGTTTTTTGAACAGCTTGGAATTTTTTTCGCCACCCTCAATACGTTTGACGATTTCGAGTAGTTTGTCTGCTGCCGATGTTGGTAGACTCTCAATAAAATCCAGAGCATCTTCCAGATATATGACTTTTGGCTTGTTTCTCATACGAAGTTTCTTTATCTATGCAAAGATAGAAAAAGTTTCTAATATACGAAACATTTGCACCTATTTTATTCTATATTTCACACGGCTCTTTCATTTAAAAATGATGTATTTTGTTGTTGTAAACAGCGTAGATGAAATCAACAACGAAATAAACAGAAAACACGAAAATGTGAGTGTGATATAAAGAAACTTTCGTAAGTTTGCCATGAAGATGAATATAACCATAATTTGATTACCTAATATGAAAGATATGAAAGCAAGAGGATTTTTTTTAATATTATTGGTTGCAGGGTTATTCTGGTCATGCGGTAACGCCAATAATAGTCGCAGTGACAGACCAGTGGATAGTGCTTTTGTAAGCAGTGATGAAACACCAGATGTAGTTCAAAATGCAGTTGAAGACACGCAAGAAGAGCAAGTTGAAGAGGCTACTCCTGATGAGCGCTACGATCAAAGTGAGAATGAAGATGCAACAGCATCTCAATCTAAAGGATTCTTATTCCGCAATAGCCAAGATGTAATGATTTACACCATGGGGCATGAGTTCACAGATGGCGAAATCACGATTCGCTTTCGAGAGAATGGAATTTTTGCCAATGGCCAGTGTATGACTTTTGCTCCAACAGTGAGTGATTTTGATGGGTATCAAGCTATCGTCACAGCTATGGATCCTCAACATAATAGGTATACTTTCATCGTTGATTCTTCGGATGGAACGGTAACTGACCGAAGAGATGGAACCGTGTATCGTTGTCGATAGTCATTCTCTAAGTCACCATCTCATGGAATCGGTTGAGACTGTACCATAAGCTCAAACCGCTTTTATGTTTCTATAGCTTTATTGCAAATAAATATCAAATGAACAAGTTGTTTATTCTATTGTTGGGAACAATTTTTGCTTCCTGCAACAACTCTTATAAAGACAGAGCTAACAATCTCATAGCTGCTTCAGATAGATACCATACAATAGGTGCAGTCGATAGACTTGATAGCGTTATTTCGTAAATCTAGAAGTGTCATTCTCATTTTTATTTACACGAATACTTTTACTGTCATGACCAATATTATAAGTTATAGACAAACGAACACACTGCGTATTAGGAGCAATAGTGTTTATAACCTGAATGCCTTGTCCATAATTATATGAAGATTCGAGTTTTTGTTGATTGAAAAGATCTTCTACCGTGAGCGCAAAGGCTAAATTTTTATTTTTTAGCAAGGTATATTGCATACCCATATCTATGCTCATTGAGCCTTCCTTTTTTACTTGCAATAAATTGTTTCGTGTTTTGAAGGAAGGGTTAATGTAAAAGCCAAAATTGTCTGTTATTTGATAGGAAACATACAAATTACCACTTCCATACCAATTGGCTTTTGGATTGGATTCTGACGATTTGATTTCTTTTATCACATCATGGTAACTGAGATTTCTTAGGTAAAGATACAACGAGCCGTTAAGTTTTCCTTGCATGAAAGAAAATGGTACAGAAATATCCCCATAGAGATATAATAGGTCGGCATAATTCTTCGGTTGAGTATATCTTATTCCATTGCTATCTAAATTATAAGTCGTTCCGAATGTGTTGGAGTTTAAACGTGCTCCTAATGAAACTACAACGTATTTAAAGAGTAGGTTTTGTATTTTAAAGTCGTGTTGCATGGAAGATTTTAGGTAAGGATTTCCAATACTATACTCATTGTCGCTATAATAAGTAATACCGGGAAGCATGGAGAAATATCCCGGACGGTTATTCTTCATTGTAAGGTATAAAGAAGTGCTGAAATTATTACTTATTTTCCAATCCATGGTTAGATATGGAGCAAAGTTCCATTCTCTATTTTTTGATGTATTCGTTGTTAAATATTTATAATGCTCATACTCTGCTCGTAGTCCCAAATACAGCGACAAATTTTGGTGAAATCTAAATCTCCCTGACATATATAGCCCTATGATGGTTTCCCATACAGTAAAGTCAGTTTCTTTTTGAGATATAACTGTTTCACTCATTTTAGAGAAATAAGACTGGCTACCGATAGTATATACAAAGTTCGGGAGTTTCATTTTATATTGGGCTTCTACTATATGTCTATATCCTCCCATTTTTTTATCAATCATAAGAGAACTTCCCAAGCTGTTATTTGAGATTTGACTATAGTTGTCGCCACCAGTAAGCAAACCGTATGAAACTTTAAATTGATGCTTCAACGTGTCTGCTGAAAGATACTCTATATTAGTAGAAAGCAAATCTGTCCAATCACTTATACGACGAGATGTTGATTTATCTAAAATCTCCCCCGTTTTGTATGTTTCTTGACTTTTGTGATGCAAATCATCTACATAGTAAGATGCAAAATAATTCAAACTTCCATTTAAAGCTTTAGGTGTCCAAGTAAGATTCAGTACCCCAAAATAGGCATCTTTGTTTCGTGTCTCTTTCTGATCCAGTAATTTATCAACTTGTTCATAAGAGCATGATTCTTTTGTTCTTGTGAGAAGAGAAGATTTTGCATATCCCAAAGATGCGCTTCCCGACAAGTCTCCATATTTACCTCGTAGATCGATATAATCTCCCCACCTGTATGCCTCATTACGCAGAAGTGTTCCGTGTGTCGTATTGCTTATATTAAAACCACTTTTCACTCTTTCTTTTGTCAGGATTTCAATAGTCGCATTTTCTCCGGAGAGTCTATTTTCAGCTGTTGCCACACTTTTTATATAGATTTTTTTTAATTGGGATGCAGGGATTGATTTCAAATAGTTAAGAAGGGTACTCATCGGCATTCTTTGTTTTACTCCGTCAATGACAACAAGTGGGTCATTACCTTGAACCTTTATGCCTTCAGGTGAAATCACAATACCGGGAGTTCTCTTGAGTACATCCATAACATTGTCGGTAATACCTAAAGTTAGTTTGCCCACATCAATACCAAGCTTTCCTTCCGCCAGAGTAATAGCTCTCTTGTATGCGGAAACGGTAACGTCCTGCAATGCTATTGCATTCTCTTTCAGAACTATTGCATTCTCAAAAACGTAATCAGAGGGAACATCAATTTGAAAAGCATGGAACCCCACAGAACTAATCTTCAAGCGCAAAGTTTCGTTCTTGTGTGAAGAGCAGTCTAAAATAAAGATCCCATCATCCTTGCTATAGGTAGAGGTGATAACTTTAGTGGTATCTGAAAGTGATACGCAAATAACACTTGCATATTCGATAGGTGTATTGCTATCATCCACAATTTTCCCAGATATATTTTGTCCCCAAAGAGGCAATGTTGATACCATTGTAAAGAAAAGCAAAAAAATAACTTTATGATGCATGGACGTATTCAATAACATTTCTGTTCGATTTTATATTGCGTTTTGTTTGTAATATTATTTTAGCATAAAGGTATAAAGGAGTCAATGCAATTTCGTATTAACTCTTTTATATTACACCGATCACGACTATTTGCCTTGATTACAAGATTTTTGACAGCACGACTTAGGATCTTCTGGCTCTTGTTGTGAACTGTCAGTTTGTTCAGCTTCTTCTTTAGAAGAAGTGTTAGCATGAGAACTAACTCCCATCATGTGACTCATTTCTTCATCTTCCAACATCTTATAGGCTTGATGGTACTTTTTTAGCCTTTCAATATCTTTGTCCGTAAGCTCATTCAGCCTCGTGATATCCATGTTGTCT
>CAMQBP010000098.1 GCA_946999025.1 uncultured Prevotella sp.
TTTTTTGAACGACGGGGAGAAGCATCACCTGACGGAACTCCATCAACTGTCCATTGCAAGACGCCAACTGGACGAAGCTCTGGAAATGCTCATCGCCGAGGAAGAGGTAACAATTGAAGGGAGTTACATCTTCTTACAACCATAAATAATCCTCACCTAAACCTGTAATAAACAAAAACCTACCTTTATCAAAAAGGCACATTAGATTTTCAATAAATCGTGAAAATCAGATAATATATAGGTTGGAAGCGTTTCATCATATTGCTTATCCGTCCATCCTTCACCTTTCAACCAAGCAGTTTGGCAGCCTATTGCAGAAGCGGGTTCTATATCTTTATAGTAACTGTCACCAACAGCAAGAACGTTAGTGGCTGGCATTTGCAAAACATCAAGTGCCATTTTGAACAGTCGGGCATCCGGTTTTCGGATGTTTACCATAGCTGATTCAATGACATCTTCAAACAAATTGTCAAGCTCAAACTCCTTCAAAACCTGCCTCATGTTACCATAAAAGTTGGTAACCATAACAAGCGGATATTGTTGGTGTAGCTTCTCAAGAACTATTCTGTTGCGATAAATGATAGTTGAGACATGCTCATACACACGATTGGTCAGTTGCTGGTGTATCCGTTTCAGTTCGTTCTCATCCGCATCCCAGGCTCCAAGGATGCACAACTGTTCCAACTCGAGCCGCAACTTGACATCTATCGTCTTCTTGAGAGAATAATCTTCCCGAATCAACGGATTCTTCTCAAGCGTTCGTTCACCATAAACATAAGCCTCACGAAAAGCATCATCCGTCACTGGCATCCCCTCTTGTTGGTAAGAATGCCACAACATCTTGCCCCAATGTTGGCCGTTTGTGTCGATGGTTCCACCAAAATCAAGAATCAATCCCTTGATATCAGATGTATTTTTTACTGTATTCATCACCATGGTTAAATGTGTTTTGGTTGTTTTTCGAGGTCGCTCAAAAGCAATTTACACAAGGTTTCATGGCGATTGTGCATGTAAATGTAGAGCGTATGGAGAACCACTATCTCGAAAACAAAGTACACCCATGGGCAGTTGAGCAGGCAGGTTACATACAAACAGATAGCGCGTGTGTTGAACGTCAGAATGTTGGAATAGGGCATGAGCGGTCGGCTTCCTGCCACGAAACGTTGCTTCACATCCTCGTGTGGATGTTTAAGATAGCATTGGAAGAATCGTTGAAACGCCGGTGTGCGCCGCTCTTGTCCGCGACAATAGTTGGCATAGTTGGCGTAAAACAGTTTTTTCAGCCATTCATTCTTTGCCAACGATTTATAAATGTCGTATTGCTGCTTCGAATGATCCAATTCACTCCCCTCTTTACCCTTCAAAAAATAAAGATGAATCTGCCGGTAATAATCGCCCAAGGAACTTTGCTGTGAATGACATAAGATGCCTGCAACGGCCGCCAAAGCCCAACTTCCCAGGCCCCAGTGGATATCGGTAAACGGCATTGGCTGATGCTGCAGGCGCATGGCAATGGCCACATAGATACCTAAAAACCACAACTGACTGGCAAAACCATCAAGCATGCGCCCGATAAATGTATGCTGGTGAGTGAGACGAGCCAACTGACCGTCAGTGCTATCACAAAGATTGGCCATGATCAGCAGCATCACACCACACAGATTGTGACACAGGTCAGTAAAATAAAAGCAATAAGCTGCTCCTGCTCCAAGAAAGATAGAGAGGATGGTGACGGCGTTGGGATGCACACCAAGTCGTTTCCATATCAAGGCAAACACCAACCCCACAGGTCGTGTGAAGTGAACATCAAGCCACTCTTCCGTATCTTTCGACTTCATGGAAGCCTTCAAAAGTTCTTGAAACCTACTCATACTTCCTTTAAAAGTTGTGCAATGGCCCGTGCTGCTTCCTCCCTACAAGGAGAGAAACTGGGCCAGTCGTTAAAATCAATGATGCTGAAATGACCATCTTTACTCACGATACAATCACCGCCAAAGACATCAATGCCGATGATATCAGCTAATCGACAGGCATGGCGGTGCAGCTCTTTGGCATCAAAAGCGTACCCCTGTTCGGAGGCACGAAGGCGATACCATCTGAAGAAGTCATGGCCGACGCAGTAGAATTTCACCAAGTCGCCTTCAATATTCGCACTCTCCACACAAGTCAGAATGCCGCGTTTCTTCCATTCATCCTTCTGCTTTCTCAACTCATCTTCGTCTTGACAAAACACCACATCGTTGTCTCTTTGTGCCAAGGCGTCACCCCGTTTGAGCCAATAGCCATGCTCGCCTTTCTCTGGGGGCATGGGAACATGGTGCGTTCGCATCAACTTCACGATTTTCTTCCGCTCACATGCTTCCACTGCCTTGGGCATATTTATCACCAAAGCACCCGCTTCGGCTCGTTTACGCAAGAACTGCAACGTCTCTGGTAGGCGTCCCATCGACAAATAAATGTCAGCCATGTGCTCGTCTGTGAGTTGAGCTTCGTCAATCATAGGAATGTCACCGCCCAGACATTGGATAACAGAAGCGAGTATCTCGCGATCTTTTTGTTCTGCGTCCAGCGAATATTTCACGTCACGACGGATAGCAATGATTTTATTTTTCATATCGTTGGATGAAGGCACTGCGGGCCTTCGATAATTCTATTTTAATGAATTTGGCTCAACAACGACGCCGGATTACGTAGGAATTCCTCTGCCTTTGGGATGTCCGAGGCATGATCAATGTCCATCACCGGCCCCATGTCATAGGCCATTACCTTCAATTGTTCGGCAATCAATGCTCGCTGAAAGTTGCGCATGCGATGTTCGCCACGCTCAATACAGTGCGACAAAGTGTCCAACACACGAGGGTGAAGACCGTATATACCCCCAGAAATGAAGGTGCAATGACCAGGGTTTTGATCATGAAAGCCCAAAACATTGAACGTAGCGTCAGTTTCCACATAGAGCGGTTTCTCATCATCCACATACCGAGTCACACCCATCAACGCATCAACGCCATAGTTGACGGCCTGGTTAAAAGTACGAATGTAATCGGTGAAAGCTTGTTCCAAGAAAACCGTGTCTACCGTTGTAAGACAGAAAGGTGAATCCTTGAGCCATGTGCTCATGGCATACAGACTGTGCATTGAGCTGGGTGTACGCTTCATCAGCAGGCGTAAGGGAACACGAACGCCCTGCAAACCGCCCTCCTTGAGGTCGCACAAATGAGCATATACATCGGGCATGGCTTCGTTGCAGATCACGATGATTTCGTCTGCTTCATTCTCCATGAAGATTCGTATCAAGCGGTCTATCAACGATTCACCATGCACTTTTACCAGCGGTTTGGGGACATCAATTCCCTCTTTGCTCAAACGTGAACCCTCACCCGCTGCTATGACAGCATATTTCATTCGTATCTGTTTTATCCATTTGTCGACAAAGGCTGGTCAATATCTTGCTGCGCATTGGCACAATGACCCCTCAAGAGCCTTTATAGATACAAAGATAAAACATATTTTTGAAATAAGGAAGTGGCATCTCGAATATTTCTTTCAATGTCGTGAAGCCGTGATGTATTCGACGGCAACAGCCTCAAAACACGAAAAAGATTGATGCCACCCTAAGACACTCGCTTTTATTCCAGGTCTAATGTTTGGAAAGAATCTGCAAATCGTCTGTGTTGATAGATCCCGTTCCTCTCACCTTGTGTCTAAAATGTCTAACCGTTCCTGACAGTTCAACGTCGCCTACCCCTTCGAGTTCACATTGCACCCAGTCACATTTTGCCAGATGAGCCTTGATATCACCTACCCCTTTGAGTTTGAACGAGGCTTTCGACGCAATCACTTGATCGAGTTCGATGTCGCCAGCCCCTTTCATTTCCACATTCACCTCATCGCAAATCAGGTCCTTTATCTCAACATCACCAGCCCCTTCCAATCGAATTGTCAAGGTATCTGTATCCAGATGTTGATCGATATTGAAATCACCGGCACCCCGCATCAACACCGAAATAAGGTCGGGGGAAGTGAGATAGATATCCACGTCGTCGCAGGAACGCAGGTTTCTCCATCCATTTTTTTGTGTATGTTGGATGGTCAATTCCGTTCCGTCACTGGTGGTTTTGATGCGCCTGATTGCATTTTCAGGCCCTACAATCTTGACACTCACAGAATCGGCTTGCACAAAATGCACTTCACAAGCTGTTTCTAACTTGATGCGTTTGAACGGTTGCACCTTCACGTTCTTTGTTATTTTCTTTCCACCATCCTTCTTTTTAACGATGTTCACGCACGATGCGAGTGTCACTACGCAGACCACAGCACATGCCAACCAAAGTATTTTCTTCATACCATTTACTATTTAGAGGATTACATGGCCTACCAACGAAGGCCAATTACTAACTGTTTATAGGACGATGGCACAGCCGTAAAAGTTGCAGCAGGCATAACTTTTATCCGTCATCAACTGCATTCATCTGGACATGTCAAATCCTCTTCATCGAAGAGGTTCATCATGACCATGCACGATGAACTCTTTCCATACCGTTTTTCTAATCAACCGTTATCTCGTCTACGAACAAAAAACCAGCATTGCCCTTGCCGTAGTGCCATTGAGGTATTTGATGTTCTGACAATATCTTCACTTGCAGATACCTTCCTTTCACGTTCTGCAGCGTTATTGTCTGCTGATGAACAGCCGCCGCCTTGCCTTCAGACATAGGATCCTTACGGTCTTTGAACACTTCCCGGAAATGAATGCCGTCGTCTGATACGCACAAGCTCACACCTCGGTCTGGGAATATCCAGTTGCCATCATCAACCAATGTCCGCAAAGTCACTTGACGAATAACCTGTTTGCGTTGCAAGTCAATGACAACATCCATATCATTTCCAGTATATCCTACCCATCGACCCGAGTGGAAAAAGGTGTTACCCACCAACCCATTGACCAGTTCTGAGGGCGAATTGCCCTGATAGGCATGGTTAGGCTGGGTGTTATACGTCACAGGCTTCATCAAGGCTCGATGCACTTTTACCTCCTCTGTGTACACGTCGCTCTTCAACTTGCCCAAAAACGCCACCGCTTTGATGGTTGATGACTTCTTCACCTCAAACGGACCTTTGTACAAAATTGAATGTTCTGTAGGATTACTTCCATCGAGCGTATAATACATCTTGGTTCCTTTGAGGCTGTTCAACTTCACCTTTACGACGCCATTCTTACGGGATGGCAACAGTTCTGACCGCAAGGTAAAATAATGTTTGGCATAGTTGTACCCCAATAGTTTGTACATTTTCAGCAAATGAGGCAAGCGTTTGATGAAGTCGTTGTAATCTTTTTGTTCAGGATTAGACCACTGCACCTCACACGCTGCACTCAAACGTGGCAGCATCATGTACTCTATGTGCGACAGCGATTTTACCTGTTCGGTCCACAGATTGGCTTGCACACCGATGATATGCTTGGCCAGCTCGGCCGTCAGTTTATCCGAGATAGGATTAAAATCATACGTGCGCTCTATGGGTATGTATCCATTGAAGGCAATGGGTTCTGTCTCTCTGTTCTCTGTCTGATAGTAATCAAAATACAAGTGTGATGTGGGACACATAATGGCATCATGTCCCAAGCGTGCAGCCTGTTCGGATCCTTTCATGCCTCGCCACGACAATACCGTTGCGTTGGGTGCCACACCACCTTCCAAAATCTCGTCCCAGCCACACACCTTGCGCCCATGCTGGGTGATAAAATTCGCCATTTCGGTCATAAAGTAGCTTTGCAAACGCTGCTCTTTGGTGTGCTGTGCATCGGTAACAAGTCCCAAGCTTTGAATCTTCGCCTGACATTTTGCACAGTTTTGCCACGACTTCTTTGGACATTCGTCGCCTCCGATGTTGATATACGGACCAGGAAAGAGCTGCATCACCTCGGCAATCACGTCTTTGGCAAACTGCAAAGTGCTGTCGTTGCCGGCACAAAGCACCTCCTCTGCAATGCCCCACTCTGTGCGTACGCTGTACGGACCGCCCGTACATCCTAACTTAGGGTATGCCGACAAGGCCGCCACCATGTGTCCCGGCATATCTATCTCGGGCACGATGTTGATGTGACGCTCGGCAGCATACTGCACTATCTCCTTGATTTGTTGCTGCGTGTAATAGCCTCCGTGGGGTTTACCATCCTTCTTGTCCGTGTGTCCGATAGCCGTTTCGGGTCGGAATGCTGCTTTCTGGGTCAGCAACGGATATTTTTTTATCTCGATGCGCCAACCCTGATCATCGGTCAGATGCCAATGAAAGTTGTTGATGTTGTGCAAGGCAAGCATGTCGATAAAGGTTTTGACGGCATCTACCCCAAAGAAATGGCGTGCCACATCGAGCATCGCACCCCGATAAGCATATTGCGGATAATCTGTTATCTCGCCTGCTGGAAACACAATTCCTGACGAATAAGACAGCAAGTCCTTCTGTTCTGTTGCTGAACAGCACTTCTTGCTTTTTCCCACCTCTTTCTCACATCTTCCCTTATCCATATGACACTTCAAGGGAATTGACTTTCGAAAGGTCTGAATGCCATAGAAAGTGCCAGCGGCAGACGCCCCCTGAATGGTTATTTTTTGTGCGGAAACACGCATGCTGTACGCCTCCTTGTTGGGATGTGACAATCCAGTACACAACTCGATGTTGTGTGTATCAGTGGCACTGGTTGCCACTTTGAGTTGCATGCCCGTTAGCTCAAAGATATAGGATGCCAGCAATTCGGCATCTTTCTTCAGCACATTATCACATGCTGGGTACACAATTCGGGTTTGAGGGGTCAGCACAAAGCCCTTACTCTTCACCATATTGATTTGTCGTGGCAAAGGAATCACACTGTAATTTGCCATGTTTGGCGCACTTTGCGCATATCCCATGGCTGCAAGCAACCACAGGCATACGCTCATCAAGATTGTTTTCTTCATATCGAAAGATTGTTCAAGTTTACTTTTTTACAAAGATTGCGCAAGCCGAAGACAGAGAAAGTTTACTTTCTATGTTGAGGCGAAG
>CAMQBP010000099.1 GCA_946999025.1 uncultured Prevotella sp.
GCATTGTCTTAGGCAGCAATTATGAAGCAAGTGTTTAAGTTGGCGTTGCCATCCATCATATCAAACATCACTGTTCCACTATTAGGCATCATCGACCTGACCATTGTCGGGCACATGGGTGATGTGATATATATTGGAGCCATCGCCATTGGCACCATGATTTTCAATGTGCTGTACTGGCTCTTTGGTTTCTTGCGGATGGGCACCAGCGGCATGACATCTCAGGCATTAGGAAGACGTGATTTGACAGAAGCCATGAGATTGTTGATTCGTTCGTTGACCATCAGTACAGCGATTGCTGCGATTTTCATCGCCTTCCAACTTCCAATTCGTTGGATGGCGCTGACCATCATGCAGCCTACAGAACAAATTGCGGAACAGGCAGCGATTTATTTTTCCATTTGCATTTGGGGCGCACCCGCCATGTTGGGCCTATACGGATTGACTGGATGGTTTATTGGCATGCAAAATACACGAATTCCCATGTTGGTTTCCATCTTTCAAAACATCGTAAATATCGTTGCAAGCGTTAGTTTTGTATTTGGATTTGGCATGAAAATTCAAGGTGTAGCGTTGGGAACTTTAACGGCACAGTGGACTGGTTTCCTACTGGCCTTGTACTGCTGGAAGCGGTATTATGGCAGATTGGCTGAATATAACTGGAAAGACGACTTGTTCAAGCGAAACACGATGGTTCGATTCTTTGCCGTCAACCGTGACATTTTCATACGAACGCTTTTCCTGGTTGGTGTTAATTTCTTTTTCATTTCAGCCGGATCGAGGCAAGGAGCCATCATCCTGTCTGTCAATACGCTCTTGATGACTTTGTTCACCATATTCTCTTACGTCATGGATGGATTTGCTTATGCCGGAGAAGCCCTTAGTGGAAAGTACTATAGTGCAGCGAATAAGTTGGCTTTTGATAGGGTTTACAATAGCTTGTTTGCCTGGGGAGCCATCATGGCCGTGGTGTTCACACTGGTCTATGCTGTTGGAGGCAATGGCTTTCTGATGCTGTTGACCAACGAAGCTGTTGTCGTGCAAGCAGCCGAAGCATATTTCTGGTGGGCCGTGATGATTCCTATTGTCAGCGTATCAGCCTTTGTCTATGACGGAATTTTTATTGGACTTACGGCCACGAGGAGCATGCTGGTATCTTCAGTGGTATCAGCTCTTGCCTTCTTTGCGTTGTACCTCGCCCTACAAACCTACTTGGGAAATCACGCTCTATGGTTGGCTTTCATCGTGTATTTAGGCTTGAGAGGTGGCATTCAATGGTTGTTGTATCGAAGAATGCATCTGAATTGGGTGCAAAAATAAAATGGCGTCAACACTTTGAGATGCATGTCAAATCAATTATCTTTGCAATATGGAATTCATATACTTAGCCATAGGGCTCGTCGTTGGAGCAATCATCGTTTTTTTCTTGTTAAACGGAAAGCAGAAAAAGCTGGAGACTAAGAATGTCTTGTCTAATCAACAATTGGCGCACGAACAAGAACTTGGCACACAGTTGCAAGCAGAACGTGACCGACTTCAGCGTGAACAAGCAGAACAACAGCAACAGTTGATAACCATCAAACTTGAATTGGAGCGAGTAACCACGCAGTTGGAATCCGAACAAGCATCGCATTCGAAAGAGACAGAAATGCGTCGCGAGCAATTTGAACAACAACTGAAGACTGTTCAAGAGCAATTCTCAAATTTAGCAACACGCATCTTAGAACAGACGTCGGAGCGTCTGAAGACAACCAACAACGAGTCGATGGAACATCTGACGAAACCGCTTAAGATGAACATCGAGCAATTGCAACAAGCCATTCAGCACACAAATACAGAAACGTCCAAGAATACTGCCTCGCTATCACAACAACTCAGAGAAATGAGTTTGCAAACACAGAAGATTGAATCCACCGCAACCCGACTGACCAATGTAATTAGAGGAGGAAATAAGGCACAAGGCAATTGGGGTGAACGCATACTGACAGACATTCTGGAAAGTCAAGGTTACAAGGTCGGAGTCGATTATGACATCCAGCATACATTAACGGATGAAAAGGGAAATGTGATTAAGAATGATGACACAGGAAGACGGATGATCCCTGATGTCATTCTACACTACCCAAATAATGAAGACGTCATCATTGATGCCAAGATGTCTATTGATGCCTATTATCAATATGTAAACACCGAAGAAGAAGCTCTCAAGAAAAAGTTTGCAGCCGATTTGGTGAGCAGTATTCGAACACAGGCCACCAATCTCGCCAAGAAAGACTATAGTAAATATGTGCATTCGCCACGAAAAGCCATTGATTTCGTCATCATGTTCGTACCAAACGAAGGAGCTTTACAACTGGCTTTAGACACGGAACCCAAGATATGGGGCGAGGCTTTTGACAAACAAGTGTTCATCACCAGCCAACAAAACCTGATGGCCATATTGCGTATGATTCAGATAGCTTGGAGACAATATGCACAAACCGAAAACCAAAAGAAGGTTTTCGCCTTGGCTGAAGAATTATTAAAACGCGTAGGTGAATTCATTAAACGATTTGACAAGATTGGCAAAGATATTGACATGCTTCATAAAGACTATGGGGAGGCTTACAACAAGGCATACACAGGAAGACAGAGTATTGTGCAGAAGGCCAACGAACTAAAAGAATTAGGCGTAAAAGAAAGTGCAAATCAACCAATTCCCATGACCAAACCTGATTTGTTAGACATCACAGAAGAAAGCGAAAATGAGTAAGACGAAAAAGAGATTGTTATTCGTGTGTTTAGGAAACATTTGCAGAAGTCCGGCGGCAGAGGGCGTCATGAAATCCATTGTCAAGGCTGCTGGCATGGAAGATGAATTTGTCATCGACTCAGCAGGCATTGGGGATTGGCACATCGGGCAATTACCCGACCATAGAATGAGAAAACATGGTGCACAAAGAGGATATCGGTTTGATAGCCATGCTCGGCAGTTCAATGCGGATGATTTCGCGAATTTTGACCATATCTATGTGATGGATCACGAAAACAAACGCATGATTAACGCTATGGCAGTTACCGAAGAAGATGCACAGAAGGTAGAGATGTTGGCAAGCTACCTGAAAGACAAGCCAAATGTTGATGTTGTGCCAGATCCATATTATGGTGGAGATCAAGATTTTAAATATGCGCTTGACTTGATAGAAATCGCCTGCAAAGAGTTATTTATTCAATTAAATAGAAAATAAGCTGGCCATCTGTAATTCCACGCGAACACGGTTTAACTGGCTGAAGAACAGACCCAAGGAATCGCATATTTATAATTTTCTGGTATTTCATCAATGACCTCAATATTCTATGAGTCGGCATGAGTACACGAGTTCCTATATTTTTAATCCTAATAAATGCAATGTATACATTGCACTTTTCTGTATAAATATTTTGCAAGATTATAAAATATTGTTATTTTTGCAAAAGCATAAAATAAATAAATTAAGAGAATACTTTTCGGTATGGATGTAAAAAGAGTTTATACCTTCGGCAATGGAAAAGCTGAAGGTAAAGCAGATATGAGAAATCTGCTTGGTGGCAAGGGTGCTAACCTTGCAGAAATGAATTTAATAGGTGTTCCTGTTCCTCCTGGTTTTACCATTACGACAGATGTATGTAATGAATATTTTGACAAAGGAAGAGATGAGGTTGTTGAACTTTTAAAGGGTGACGTTGAACGTGCAGTCAAGCACATTGAAACTTTGATGAACTCAAAGTTTGGTGATGCCTCCAATCCATTGTTGCTATCAGTGCGCTCTGGCGCACGCGCCTCAATGCCTGGTATGATGGATACTATCTTGAATCTGGGATTGAATGACGATGTTGTGAAAGGTTTGGTGAAGAAAACCGGAAACGAACGTTTTGCTTATGACAGCTACCGCCGTTTTGTACAAATGTACGGTGACGTTGTTCTCGGAATGAAACCAACGAACAAAGAAGATATCGATCCCTTTGAAGCAATCATCATGGATGTCAAGGCCAAACGTGGAGTGAAACTTGACAATGAAATGACCGTTGATGACCTCAAGACATTGGTTGTTAGATTTAAGGATGCTATCAAGAAACAAACAGGAAAAGACTTCCCTACCGATCCCATGGACCAACTCTGGGGCGCCATTTGTTCGGTGTTTGACAGCTGGATGAACGAGCGAGCTATCTTGTACCGCAAGATGGAAGGCATACCCGCTGAATGGGGTACAGCCGTCTCTGTCATGGCCATGGTGTTTGGCAACATGGGTAATACCTCTGCCACTGGCGTATGCTTCTCTCGTGATGCAGCAACTGGTAGGAACCGTTTCAATGGAGAATATTTGGTCAATGCGCAAGGTGAAGACGTTGTTGCGGGCATCAGAACGCCACAACAAATCACCAAGGAAGGAAGTATAAAATGGGCCAAGCAGCAGAATATTAGCGAAGAAATACGCAAGTCCAATTATCCTTCCATGGAAGAAACCATGCCGGAAATCTATGAACAGCTGTTCAACATTCAACACAAGTTGGAAAAGCATTACCATGACATGCAGGACATGGAGTTCACTGTACAAGAAGGCAAACTGTGGTTTTTACAAACCAGAAATGGAAAACGTACAGGTACCGCTATGGTCAAGATTGCCATGGATTTGCTGCATGAGGGAGAGATAGACGAAAAGACGGCGCTTACACGCTGCGAACCCAACAAGCTGGATGAATTATTGCACCCAGTATTTGATAAGCTTGCACTCGGCACAGCCAAAGTACTCACCAGAGGATTACCCGCTTCACCAGGTGCTGCATGTGGACAAATCGTCTTTTTTGCAGACGATGCTGTTAAATGGCACGAGGCTGGACATCAAGTTGTCATGGTACGTATGGAAACATCTCCTGAAGACTTGGCAGGTATGTCTGCGGCAGAAGGCATTCTGACGGCTCGAGGAGGTATGACATCCCATGCCGCCGTTGTTGCCAGAGGAATGGGAAAATGCTGCGTATCGGGCGCGGGAGCCATTAACGTGAACTATAAAGAGCGCACGGTAGAGATAGACGGCATTGTTCTCCATGAGGGAGATTACATATCTATCAATGGCTCAACAGGCGAAATATACCAAGGTGAGGTGGAAACTCGTCCGGCCGAGGTTACCGGTGACTTTGCAGAGCTCATGAAACTTTGCGATAAATATACAAAGCTGGTGGTACGTACCAATGCTGACACGCCGCACGACGCTGAAGTTGCACGTAATTTTGGTGCGGTTGGTATTGGACTCTGTCGCACAGAACACATGTTCTTTGAGAATGAAAAAATCAAGGCCATGAGAGAGATGATCTTGGCTGATACCCAAGAAGGACGTGAAAAAGCACTCGAGAAACTCCTACCTTATCAGAAACAAGACTTCTATGGCATACTGAAAGGCATGGATGGCTATCCAGTAAACATCCGTCTGTTGGATCCACCGTTGCACGAATTTGTTCCTCATGATTTGGCTGGACAAGAAATCATGGCCAAGGATATGGGTGTCAGTGTGCACCAAATCCAAAAACGAGTGAACAGTTTAAGTGAGGCTAACCCCATGTTGGGCCATCGTGGCTGTCGTCTGGGCAACACCTATCCAGAGATTACCGCCATGCAGACAAAAGCTATCTTGGGTGCCGCCATTCAATTGAAGAAAGAAGGATACGACCCACGTCCCGAGATTATGGTGCCACTGATTGGTATCGTGAAGGAGTTTGACGTGCAAGAAAAAGTAATTAGAGACACGGCAAAACAACTGTTCGACGAAGAGGGAATAGAAATACCTTTCCATGTAGGAACAATGATTGAAATCCCTCGGGCCGCACTTACAGCCGACTTGATTGCTGAACGCGCAGAGTACTTTAGCTTTGGAACGAACGACCTTACTCAAATGACGTTTGGGTATAGTCGTGATGACATCGCAAGTTTCTTGCCAGTTTATTTGGAGCAGAAAATATTAAAGGTTGACCCGTTCCAAGTATTAGACCAAGACGGCGTAGGACAGCTTATCAGAATGGCCGTAGAAAAAGGTCGCTCCACTCGCAAGAATCTTACATGTGGCATTTGTGGTGAGCATGGTGGTGAGCCCACTTCCGTGAAATTCTGTCACCGAGTAGGCCTTAACTACGTTAGTTGTTCACCTTTCCGAGTTCCTATCGCACGCTTAGCGGCCGCGCAGGCAGCAGTCGAAGAGTAGGACTATTCACATTTATCAACATTCAATAGGTCAGGTAGTTGCGTATATCAACACGGCTACCTGGCCTTAACTTAAAAATAACATGTTATCAAGATTATTTATTCTCATCCTTAGTTGTTTCTTTTTCATGAATTCACAAGCTGACAATGGTGCAAAAGTGGCAACTGTCAGTATCGGTTCAGAATACCAACAAGCATTGACGGACATAAAGGCCGAGTTTGGTGAACCTACTACCATTGACAAACAAGCTATTGAATTCAAAAATATGACCTATCACAATTTTAAATTCGACTTAGTCATATTTAAGTTCAAAGATGACAAATTAAATGAAGCTCGCTTTTTTATGAGAGCTAAAAATAAATTAAGTGCCGATAAAAAGGTAGAAGCCTTGTCTAAAGAACTGGGTAAAAAACATCCACTTTCAGAAGATTATGAAGATGGCTCGTATTTCTATAAAGGCGGTTTATCACCAAAAGGCATAGGGCACTTGTTTACCATCTCGGCAGCCAAAAGACAAGGTGTATGGAATGCTGAATTGACTTACGGTCCATTCTAATTCATGTCTTTAACCTATTTTTTGTGTCCCTGGCAGGTGTGCTTTAAAGCTACATTATAACTGTTTGATAAACGCACGGCATCATTTTACTCATTCCAGTTGGGGCCTATGCATGCTGTACTGGATGTTCTGGGCATATTAAATGGTTAAAAAATTTTGGGCATTGCCAAATTATTATTACATTTGCACACTCATTTAGGAAGATTGGCAGAGTGACCGAATGCGCTGGACTCGAAATCCGGTATACCCT
>CAMQBP010000100.1 GCA_946999025.1 uncultured Prevotella sp.
TATGAACTGACAGCCATTAAGCTTGACGCAAGTGAGTTCGCATATTATATCCGTAGTGGTGAGGAGTGGTTCATGGAAGCCTGTCTTCTCTATCCTTACGAAATAAATGATATTAAAAACCAGTTGTAAAAGATATGAAGAGCATGACTATACCAGAATTGTATGAATATCTGTGTTCGCCACAATTTCAAGACGAGAACAGTGGCAACATATTCTACAACTACTACATATACCAATACCCAGCGAACAAGGAATACGAAATGCGCCGACAGATTCAGGAGTTCAAGGAAAAACTTGAACGCCCTACAAACTTTGTAGATGCTCTTGTACTCGATTTGTTCAAGGTATTCTGTGAGTATCTCGGTAATGAGAAATTTGGCGACACGTCATTATTGGATGATACCTTTGAGGGAGACAAGCTGCATCCCGATATGGTGACAAACGAACTTACTATAGAGGCCAACTCAGATAACTTCATCAGCTTTGTAAGCCAGAAAATTGACGAGCATATCAATTCCAACAATGGCTACAAGCATCCCTATGTCTTTATTCACGGCATAGGCAAGATGTTTCCGTATCTGCGCACCAATGTCTTCCTCACACGCTACGAGAAATACAACGACACATCGCGTTACAAAATAATACTCTTCTATCCTGGTCACCAAGAGGGCAACTCGTTTTCTCTTTTTGACACTCTTGAAGACTCGCACACCTATCGTGCAACATTACTAGTTAATATATAAATCCATATATCGCGTATGAAATTCAAGGACTTGTATGAAAAAGGGCTTGACCGCAAGGTGAACCCGGCAGTATCTGCTTCTGACCTTACAGACGAGACGGTGCTGACCGAAATCGTTGAATATGTCTTCACTGAGGAGATTGTTATCAATCTCTACAACATACTTACCAACATCAAGGTGAATCAAGGCAGCCATATCGGTATATGGATTAACGGTTACTATGGTTCAGGTAAGTCTCACTTCCTGAAATATGCTAGCTATTGCCTCTCACAGAACAAGCAACGTTGTGAGATGGCTTTTATCCGCTTGATAGAGGCAACAAAGGAACTCATGCGTCACGCAAATGGCATATCCAACTTGGCGCAAGAAGGAGTTTCTGTTCGTGAGTTAGAGTCACTGCAGAAGTGGTATGTGTCACAAGCTGATGTCGAAATGGTGATGTTCAACATTGGCGACGTACATGACGTGAATGCAGATCAGACAACAGCGTTCACTACCATTTTCTGGAACCAGTTTAATGCACAGCGTGGATATAATTCGTTTAACCTCGCTCTTGCTCAGCATCTTGAGAAGGCTCTTGACGACAAAGGTAAGTTCCTGGAGTTCAAGGAATATGTGAAGAGCAAGGGTTATGATTGGGAACGCAATATCTCGCGCTTTGCTGCCAGTCGTCTTGACCTTGCCTTACAGATGGCTAAAGAGGTTGACCCTGAGCTTTCTACGGATGTCATACGTACTCGTATTCTCAACAACGAGGTGAATGTTTCGGTAGAAGCTTTTACTGCAGAAATGAATGAGTTTATAGAGAATAAGCAAAATCCTAACTTCCGCATCCTGTTCTTCGTCGATGAGGTGAGTCAGTTCATTGGCGAGCATCGCGACCTCTTGCTTCAGCTTCAATCACTGGTAAAGCGTCTCGATGAAGTTTGCGAGTCGCGCTGCTGGATAGCTTGCACGGCACAGCAGACTTTGGAAGAGGTGGTGACAAACGTAGGTGGCAATGCCAGCAATCCTGAGGACGAGGTAGGCAAGATTCTTGGACGTTTCGAGGTGCGTGCATCGCTGCAGGGCACATCGCCTGAGTATATCACCCAAAAGCGTATTCTTGAAAAGAAAGGTGATGTCGAGATTACGCTGGGTAACATGTTCGACAAGGACAGGGCGAAACTCGATGCCCAGTTCATATTGCCCAGTCAGTACAAAGCATATACAAGCAAGGAAGATTTCGTTGCTTGCTATCCGTTCGTGCCCTATCAGTTCCAACTCATTATGAAGGTGCTCGACTCGTTTGTCAATATGAACTATGTCGACAAGCAGGTGAAGGGAAACGAGCGTTCGCTCATCAATATCACCTTCTCCATAGCTAAGGAAACCGCAGACATGGAAGTCGGGGAGTTTATCTCTTTCGACCGCTTCTTTGGTGCCATGTTCCAAGGTTCTATGCAGCATCTTGGTCAGCGTGCCATTGCCAATGCACGTCAGGCGCTCGAACATATTAAAGACCCAGAAAAACAGGAGTTCTATCGTCGTGTTGTATATGTGCTCTTTATGATATGTAACCTCTCGGATGTTGACAAACCTTCTTTCTTGGCCACAATAGACAATATAGTGACGCTCCTCATGACCAAAGTGTACGCAAACAGGGCTGCTATTAAGCATGAGGTAAGCATCGTGTTGGCGTTTTTGATAGACAAGGCGGTTGTCCGCAAGACAAAAACCGAGACCGGAAGTGAGATATATGAGTTCTATACTGAGGAAGAGTCGAGGGTGGCTCAACTCATAAAGAACCAGCAGGTGGACAGCAATACTTACAGCGATGAACTGAAATCTATCTTCTTCAGCCATTTCGGAAATCCAAGCAACAAGAAGACGTTTGCCACGCGCTCGTTCAATGTGGGAATCAATATTGACGGGCGCAACTATCTTAGCAACAACGCCGACATCTGCATCGATTTTGTGACAACCGCTGGTACCGACTATACCGAGCAGTTTGCTTTCAGCGTCAGCAACACATCGCAGGGCACCCATCTCATTTATTTCCTCTATCCGCAGTTGAAGGACAATGACGAGCTTCGTGCCAACTTCCTGTATTACTGCCGTGTGCAGCGTTTCGCACAAGAACCAGCAATAAGTGAAGAACGCCAGCGTACAAAACTGATATTCCAACAACGTGCTAGGGAACTATACGAAAAGGAGATAAAGCCTCAGTTCCAGCATATTCTCGACACCTGTCCTGTCATTTCATGCGGAGCGGTGCTCTCGGCTTCGCAAACAGGTACTGCCAAGAAAACCGAACGCTACGAGGCTTTGCTCAATTGCCACATGAAAACACTCTATTCGTTTGCTATGCTTGTCAACGGTGGCGAGACTCCGAAGAATGGAGCAGACCTGTCGGCAAAGATACTGCGACCCGTAGATCCTGCGCTATCCAATATGCCGCTCAGCACTCCAGAGACGAAAATCAAGGACTGGCTCGACCGCTCGCCTCACGACGTAACGGTGGCTGATGTCGTTCGCCAGTTCTCGAAGGTGCCTTACGGATGGTCAGACTATGCCACCATCTATTTCCTCAACGAACTGGTACGCCGCCATCTCTATGCATTCAACTATAACAACAATCCCAATGTGAGCCGTGAGGATACGGCACGCAACATTGTGCGTGATGCCAGCAGGTTCACTGTGGAGAAAGCAAAAGCCATCTCGCAGGAGGTGCTTAACGACTTCATTGATGCCTGGAAGCATATTTTCAACGTGATGTCGGTGAAGGGTAGCAACGACAGCACAGAGCTGTTCCGCAACTGCAAGGAGACAGACGACAGTCAGCTTAATACGCTTCTGAAAAATTATCGTAGCCTTTCTCATAAACTTAGCGGATGCCCCTTTGTCCATACCATCGACGAAGCTGTCACTTTGATGGAAAGCTGGCTCACGGAGCGCGACCATCTGAAGTTCTTCCAAACCATCATCAACGCACGCGCCGAGGCTTGCCAACTCTTCGACCGTTGCAAGAACATCAACTCGTTCCATAACGACCAATTCCCCAACTACGAGAAGGTGTGCAAGTTTATTGATGACAATCGTGACAATTTCGCTTTCCTCACCGACGAACAACAACTGACTGTGGAGGCCATACGTGCCATACTTACCGACGAGGAGCCGTGGGACAAGATGCCATCTTACATGAAGATGATGCGCACGTTGAATGGTCAGTTGGACGAGTGCAAAACCAAACTCATTGAAAAAATAGAGGCCGACTACAACAAGGTGTTCGATGAACTTGAACAGTATGCCAACGAGGTGAATGTGTTGCGTGACAAGTTTGCAAAGCGCGACATCACCATATCGCTGAAAACAAGCACCTCTAACTTCTATGCGTTGCAGGCCAATGCGGACACTCGCGATTTCTACGAGGAGGAGATGAAGAAAATCAACGAGGCTATCCCTGCGCCTCCACCATCAACCACTGGCGGTAATGGCAGCGGCACATCAAATCCTGCCAGTCCTCAGCCCCAGCCAAGAATGCGCAAGATAGTGCATCTCAATACGCATACCACAATGCCAATGCGTTCAGAGGCTGATGTGGACATCTACTTGGCAGGATTGAAAGCCGAACTTATGCAATATATAAACGACAACAACGACATTATTATAGGATAAGACTATATAATATGGATACTAACAGATTGAAACGCTTCGCTACCGAGGCTCGAAATATATTGATGCAGGGCGTGAAAAACCGCTTGCAGGCTATAGGCTTCGACCTGAATACTGGCCAACCCACAGAAATGCCTCAGAAGGTGGAGGGTGGTGCTGTATTCATGGGCGACACCGTAACGACTGACTTTTACAGCCGTTGGATGTCGCTCTATAACAATATCTGCGCTCGCGGCATCAAGCAGGTGGCAGAAGAGGCAGCCTACACATGGTTCAACCGCTTCATGGCTATACGCATCATGCAGAAGCAGGGTTTCATCTCGCCTGTCTTGGCTTACGAAAGCGAGGAGGTGCGTGTGCCGGTCATTGTTAGCGAGGCGCGCCAGGGACGTATGCCTAAGATGGCAGCCGACGTGCATGACAAACTGATGGCTCTCCTTGACGACGACAGCAAGACCAACGAGCAGTTCGCCTTGCTCATAGTGGCTTATTGCCATGAGAATCCTATCATCAACAAGTGCTTCGGAGCCATTGCCGACTACACAGAGTTGCTTCTGCCACAGAACATCTTGGCGGAAGGTGGCTTTGTGAGTATGCTCAACAATACGCCCTTTATCAGCGAGCAGGATTTTCATTCGTCCGAACTGATAGGCTGGCTCTATCAATTCTATATTGCTGAGAAGAAGGACGATGTGTTTGCCTCGTTCAAGAAGGGCAAGAAGGCGGAGCCGAAGGATATTCCAGCAGCTACGCAAATCTTTACGCCCAACTGGATTGTGAAGTACATGGTGCAGAACACGGTGGGACGCATCTATCTGGACAACAACCCGTATTCGGAGATTAAGGAGGGGATGCAGTATCTGGTGGAGTCGGCCGAGAAGCCTGCGCCCGACAGCATCTTCCAGTTTGATGACATCCATGAGTTGACTTGTGCCGACCTTGCTTGCGGTTCGGGCCACATCCTCAACGAGGCGTTCGACCTGCTCTATCAGATTTACCTCGAAGAGGGCTACAACCGTCGCAAGGCAGTGGAGGACATCTTCCGCTACAACCTCAGGGGCATCGACCTCGACACACGTGCCAAGCAGTTGGCGCAATTTGCCTTGCTGCTGAAGGCTTGCCAAAAGGATAGCAGCTTTGCCGATGGACATTGTATGCCGAGGGTGATGGATATGCCTGCACCTTATGCTCAAATTGATTATCTTTGCGACACGCTTCCTCACTTCTTCTTAGGGGGCAATCAGGAGATGGTGCAAGAGACCATCGAGGCTTTCGAGCTGATGAATCAGGCGCAAAACTTGGGTAGCATCATGAAGTTCAACATCTCTGAGCATACACGCAATGCCATTGCGGTGCGTGTAGCGGAGTATGAGCAGCAGGAGTTTGTACCAGAGGCTATTGAGCAATTGCTACCGTATATGCGCATCATCTTGGCGCTGACGGAGAAGTATGCGACGCTGGTGATGAATCCGCCGTATATGAAATTTACCAACATGAATGATAAATTGGTGAAGTATATTGAAAATTACTATGAAGAAGGTAAGCCAGATTTGTATGCGGTATTCATGCTCGTTGCAAAGGAAAAAACAAGGGAAAATGGGGGCTATGCAATGATTGTTCAAAATTCATGGTTAGTTAATAGTCGTTTTACTTTATTGCGTAATATATTATTCGCCAAATCTCATTTGTGCAGTCTCTTAAATATGGGACGAGGGAATTTTGGTAATGATTGGGGGGCTACCGCATTCGTTGTTGCTAACAATGTCAACAAAGTTTCTATTGATTTCTTTAAATTGTATGAGAGAGTTTTCTATAGGATAGAACCAAACCATATATCAGAACTATTTTTAGAAGCAAAAGAGAACCATTCTTTTCGCTTTGATTTTAGGAATTATTCTGCTAATTCTTTTTGTCCGAATCATGCAGATGGTGGACGACGCATATACTACAGTAATAATCATGAAAATTTCAGAAAGATAGAAAATGAACCTATTTGTTATACATTTGATCAAAAATTAATCTCTATTGTTAACGGTACAACAATTGCAGATTATTTTCATCCTGCTACAGGTATGCAGAGTGGTAATAATGATAAGTTTATTAGATTGTGGTATGAAGTTTCTAATTCTTTTATTAATACAAGATGGTATCCATTAGTAAATGGTGGAAATGCTAGAAAATGGTATGGGAATCTTAACTCTGTAATTAACTGGGAAAATAACGGAGAAGCCATTAAAAATACTCCAAGTTCAGTTTTAAGGAATTCTCAATTCTATTTTAAAGCAGGTATTACGTGGAATAGAATTACCTCTAAGGGTATAACATTAAGATATTTTCCAGCTGGGTGTATTTTTGATCAGGCTGGCGATTCCATGTTTAAGGAAACAGAGGAAGAAATCGAAGCTGCGCTTGGCTATCTAAATACAAATGTCGCAAAATTATTTTTTGAGATGCTGTCGCCTACTATTAATCTTACTTCTGGAACCATAAAAAGAATTCCCTATCTTCAAAATGTAAATGGCACAGAACCTCTGGTTTATGAAAACATAACCATCAGCAAACAAGACTGGGACGCCCACGAAACCTCCTGGGACTTCGCTCAAAACGAGCTGCTGA
>CAMQBP010000101.1 GCA_946999025.1 uncultured Prevotella sp.
AATTGATTAATGCCCGCAAGGTTGCCAACAAGATAGAGAACGAGAGAGAGAAGGCTATTGCTTACCATGACAACGTTGAGCCGAAGCTTGAAACCATACGTTATCATATAGATAAACTCGAACTGATAGTCAGTGACGAGTTGTGGACGTTGCCTAAATACCGCGAACTGATGTTCATCAGGTAGGCAAGGTCGTCTGCCTGTGAACCCAGGCCAAACTTATTGATGACGAAGTGTAGTGTGCTTCAGAACGAAAACAGGCTGACTTGATGTACAAGACAGCCTGTTTTTGTTGATTGGAGGATAGCACCTCTTGTTTATCTTACTTGTGAAGCCATGTTATTTCGCACACCTCTCATTCCCACCAAGAATGCTTTGGCCGAACCAAACTTGAGAAACATGTCCAAACGTACAGGCACATGATTGGTGTCATCGCTCACATAGAAGTCGACAACTCGTTTGAATTTGCCATCATCCCTTTCCATGTACGACAGATGCAGACATCTATATTTTCTCCCATTGTCGGCCTTAACGGTGGTTTTCCCTCGGTATTTCAGTAGGGCGGGCCTTGACTTGTTCCCGTCTATCATCGTGAAGCGATAGGCATGTCCTTTCTTCCATTTGGACGGATCGAACGACCTGGCGCGCAAAAAGATGTTCAACATATCGTAAACACAGTCTCTCATGTCAGACTGTTTCCACTCGTGAACGCCTTTGCTGGATATCTGATGTTGCTTGACTTGAACGCGTCCGTTGGGATAGGAATAGAATACTTCGTCGACATAGTATCGACCTCCCTCATTGGCAGCCTTGCGATAGTATTGTGGAACGAGATTTAATGAGGTGTATGCCTGTAGGGTATCGCGCAGAATAAACAGGTTGTCGGCCTTGCTATTGCCGCGCGTGATGAGTGAACCACGATAGGCTGGCTGGTTGTTGTACCTCGTCTGTACCACCGACATGGTGGCTGAACCTACCCTGACCCATACAAATTTCCAATTGAAATATAGGTTGTATGACAAGTACTCGCCCGATTTGAAGGCGGTATTTGTCATGTTACACTGTGCATGGGATGTGGTAAACACCCCTAAAAGAAGCGAAAGAATGGCTAAGTTTCTGAATAATTTCATTTTCATGTTCTCGTTTTTATCTCCCAGAAACGCCTGCATGTAGAAGGTTCGCCAGCACTATTTAGCTGACAGCACAGGTTTATTTCATCATTCCGGGAATGTATTCTTTACCCAGGTCGAGTGCGCGTTTCGCATTTCGGCTTTGTATTTTGCGCTGTTTCTCGCCTTTCTGTTTAGTTATTTCTGTTGGTTTCTGTCTGTAAATGGGCGTGCTCGTCAGATTCCATGTCTCGTTAAAGTCCCACTTCGCCCTGCAAGTTATCTTCTTGGGATAATAATACACCTCTTCAGGCTGCACGTCCTTGTTGTAATCGCCCGTGTCCCATTTGCCGTTGTTGTTGGCATCTATGAACAGGCGGACATAGTATTCGCGCGGTTCAACATAGAAGAATTGAGCCATACCATTGGAAGTACGAACCTGTTTAACGGGCTTGTCCGAATTGTCCAGCAACTGAACAACCAACGGTTTGCCATCAGCTCCCGTAATGGTAAGCAAGATGGTGCTGAACTCATCGTTTGACTTCACCTTGAAACCTTGTTTGATTTTGTTCGATGCCTTGCCATAGATGTCTACAAACGCAGCACTGTCCAGCTCAAGACTGTATTCGATGTTGGGACGCCACTCGCCCCTCAACACATAGTTTCTCGTGTTTTTGATGTAGGCATCATTGAACGGTACGATGGATGTGTCGCGTTGTTGCTCTATTTCGAAGGGCGAAACATACCACAGCGTGTCTTGCTTTGAGTAAAGATGTACTTTGGATGTGTCGAGCACGGCCAATGGCGTGGTAAAGCTGAACCCGATATTCTGATCGGGTGCGAGAGCCGAACTGACACTCAACTTGACCTTAAGAGCCTCTTTTGGCATGATAGAATCGTAAGGTTCACCCCGCTTCTTTGCCCGTTCTTGTTTCTTTTTCCACTCTTCCAAGCGTTTCTGCGCTTGCTTAAGCCGTTTGGCATAAGGCTGTTTGGCCAGCATCATGAGAGTGTCTGTTTGTAGGTGTAGCTGGCCGGTAGAATCGCTGGCTTGGTATTTTAGCTCAATCTCAAGCGAGTCTTGGTTGATGAGTGTGGTGTCACGCAGCCAATAAGTGAGGGTGTCCCCGCGCGGATTCGACTCCATGATGAAAGCGTCTTTGGCGTCAAAGTTGAGGCCTTTGATCTGCGGAACCTCTTTGCTGCCATAGCTGAAAAACAGTGAAAAGTTGTTTGGATCTTTTCGTTCGGTCTTGATGAGGTATCGGTCCGATTGTATTTCTGTAAAGGCTCTGAGCGTGATGTCATCGGGCAGGAAGTGCGTGTACTTCACCTGATTGATGGCTTTGATGTGCAACGAGTCGGCCCAAAGGGTGTCTTGCCGCACGTCTGGTTTAGAGGTCGTCGTGACGAGTTCGTGCGAGAAGGCCACTTTCTCACTCTTCTGGTTGAATACATAGTCACCGTCGGCATCTTGCAAGGCATACACTCGATAGCTTCCGTTGGCGATACCGCGGATGGTGAAGCGGCCTCTGCTGTCGGTTCGCGACACGCGCAACATGGGTTGTTTGCGGAAGATGGTGTCACTCTGGTTGGCATACAGCCCCACGAGGATGCCCTTGATGGGTTCAAGGTTCTCGGCTTCAAGCACATATCCGCTTACCTCCATGGTGTCTATCTTATCGCCTGTGGAGAAACTGTAGGTGTAATTGCCCAGTGGGTTGCCCTCGTTGTTGTCAGAGATGGCATCACTAAAGTCGATGGTATAGGTGGCATTGGGCTTCAAACTGTCTTTCAGTTCCACGAGAATTCTCTTTCCTTGCGACTTAATCTCAGGCGCTTCCAGTTGTGGAGGCGACACTACCACTTTCTCGGTGGCATTCTCCAGCTTGATGAACTCATTGAAATTGATGTAAATTTTCTTGCTCGTTACCTGTGTAGCACCTTCTTTTGGCGAGGAGCTGATGACCTTAGGCGGCGTTTCATCGTACCATCCACCATCGGGTTGACCCATACGAGCGCACGAAACCAACAACAGTACCAGCATCATTAGGGCAGTCAATTGCATACCGCGGACATTGTTCATGGCTTGACGAGCCATGAGCGTGTACCTTTTGAAGCGTTTCTGTTGATTGATGTTCATATACTTGTGTTTGTTAGTGGGTTATGCCTGTTGGATTTCCGTAGGCTCTTGATTCAACTCGAGCATCTCTTCAATAACCTTGCGACTGTTGGATAGTCTTGGAATCTTATGTTGACCACCCAGTTTACCCTTCATTTTCAGCCAGTCGTTGAATAGGTTGGGGCGAGCCACAACAATCTCCAAATGCTGTAACGTGATGTCATGAAAGCGTTTAGCCTCATAGTCACTGTTCAGTTCTTGCAGTCGTTTGTCCAGAATGTTGGCAAACTTTTTTAGGTCATTTGGTGCTTTGGCAAACTCAATAAGCCATTGATGACGGCATTTGGCCTTACTGTCCATGTATACAGGTGCGGCCGTGTATTCCTTGATTTCGGCCCCCGTCTGCTCGCAAGCGTAGGCCAATCCTTTCTCGGCATTGTCCATGATGAGCTCTTCACCAAAGGCATTGATGAAGTATTTGGTGCGGCCTGTGATGATGAACTTATAGGGTTGGCGGGATGTAAACTTCACCGTGTCGCCAATCATGTATCGCCATAGTCCGCATGAGGTTGAAATCAGAACCGCATAATTCTTGTCCAACTCCACGCCTTCAAGTGGCAATACCGTTGGATGCTCTGTTCCATATTCGTCCATGGGGATGAACTCGTAGAAAACGTCATAGTCGGTCATGAGCAGCATCGACACATCTCCGGGGTCGCTCTGTATGCCAAAGAATCCCTCGCTGGCATTATAGGTCTCCATGTAGTGCATGTTTGGCGACGTGATGAGCTGCTCATACTGTGGGCGATAGGGCGTGAAAGCGATGCCACCATGGAAGAACACTTCCAGGTTGGGCCACACTTCTTCGAGGTGTTTCTTGCCACTCAGTTCCATGACGCGCACCAGCACCGACAGCATCCATGACGGAACGCCTGAGAGGTTGGTGACGTTTTGGTTCAATGTCTCGTGAGCTATGCGGTCACGCTTCACCTCAAAATCCTGCAAGAGTGCGGTTGATTTCTTGGGAATGCGTACCAAGTTGACCAATGGGTTGATGTTTTCGATGAGAATGGCACTCAAATCACCCACCAAAGAGTTGTGCAGATTATAGTTGGGAGAATGGCTTCCGCCCAATATCAGTCCCTTTCCGTCGAACATTCTGCTGTCGGGATTGTTGCGAAGGTAAAGCGCCACGGTATCCTTTCCGCCTTGGTAATGAATGCGGTTGAGCCCCTCGTTTGAAACAGGAATAAACTTACTTTTGTCATTGGTTGTCCCCGATGACTTGGCGTACCATTTTACTTGCCCCGGCCAAAGCACGTTTTCTTCGCCGTGGCGCATGCGGTCGATGTCACCTTTCAGTTCTTCGTAGGTGTTAACAGGTACGTTTTTGGCAAAATCATCGTAGGTTTTGGTGCTGCCAAAGAGATGATTTCGGCCATATTCCGTGTCCTTCGCCCGTTCGAGAAGATGCTGCAGCACCTGCTGTTGTGTCAAGTCAGCTTGTTTGGCGTGTCGCTCAATCTCCTTTTGTCGTGATGAAAAGAAGTGGGCCGCTATACGTGTTAACCCCATTTTTTATTCGTGTCGTTTATCTATTTATGTGCAAAGGTAGTGCGAGCCGTGCATAGAGAAAGTTTACTTTCTATATTAAGGCGCAGCCTGTTTTATGCAAAGATAGTGCAAGCCGAACATAGAGAGAGTTTACTTTCTATATTAAGACGCAGCCTATCTTATGCAAAGATAGTGCGAGCCGAAGGCAAAGGAAGTTTACTTACTTTGCTAAGGCGATGCCTATCTTATGCAAAATTAGCCTAAACTTTTGTAACACAGGCATAATTCACTAATTTTAATAAACAAGTTTGCGGGTATGTTACCTCCCAGAAAATCTCCACATACCATCGTAGAAAGCGTGTCTTGCAACGAGCAACACGATGAATCCAGTGAGCATGGCAGCTGATGAAAAGACGTATCATCAAGAAAATACAACAAATAAGCTAACTACTTCCCTCCCTTTCGGGGAGGGGATGGGGGAGGGGCCTTTCTTATTATTCATCGAAAAGTAACAAGTAGGCAAGGTCTGTTAGTGTACTTTTCATTACCTTTGCAACTTGACAGAAAAGATAACTCAATGAAAATCAAAGCAATTATCTTAGATTTTGACGGCACGTTGGCCGATACACAAACCCTCATCACCAATACCATGCTCGAGGTAATCAACCGATTGGGACTTGAGCAGCGCAGTCGTGAGCAGTGCAGTCGAATGATTGGCTTGCCCTTGAAGCAGACGTTTACAGACTTGATACCTATGACTGACGAGATGGGCGACCGCTGTGTGGAAACCTATAATCAAGTGTTTCATGAGAACAACGTCCCTGGAGCCGTTCCATTGTTCCCTCAGGTATTGGAAACCATGCGCGAGTTACATCGTTTGGGTTATGTGCTCACCATTGCCAGCAGTCGTTCCCGGCACTCGCTGATGGACTTTGTGGAGACGTTTGGTTTAGAGGAAATCATCACACATGTGGTCAGTGCCAACGACGTGACGCATGCGAAGCCCCATCCCGAGGCGGTGAATCAAACGCTTGAGCATTTAGGCATTCAGCCAGGAGAGGCACTTGTCGTGGGCGACACGGAGTATGATATCAAGATGGGGCAGAATGCCGGCATCCATACCTGCGGCGTGACGTATGGTAATGGCACACGTTGCCAACTGGAAGAGATTCACACCGAATTCATTATAGACAATTTCAGTCAGCTTCTTCAGGTTGTCAAAACGCTCGAGGCGTAATGCCCAGTCCAAGCTGGTAGCACCAAGCAGCGAAGGGTGGGGTGGGCTAAATCATCTTTCTATCGTCCAGACAACTGCTAATGAGTTTTGCCCTTAGTTTTTTATAATTGTACATATTTTTGGTGTTTTCAAAACTGTCATTCAAGAAAAATGCATCGCTTTTTGGATGCTTTTTGGGCCTTTGTTATGCAGTTGGCAATCAGTTTTAATCCAATAGCATGCAGTTTACCATTCTATAGCATGTGGTTTGTCCTTCAAAGTCAATGCTTTGATACCCCAATTTGAATGCTTTTACGATACTAAAGCATTGCTTTTGCAGGTGCACTGATGCGCCTATATGTCGTAAGTTGTTGAAAAATAAAGATATATAAAATTCGCCTATTTTCGACCCATCACTCGTTTGGTTGCAAATATGCGAGTATTTCGCACGGTTGTCAATATCTTTCGTATACTAAACACCATGTTTCCAACCGTTGAGTTTTCTATTTCCCTCCGTTGAGTCTTTTGTTTTCATCCGTTCTGTTTTCTGTTTGTATCTGTTCTGTTTTCTGTTTGTACCTGTTCTGTTTTCTGCATGTATCTGTTCTGTTTTCTATTTTCGTCCGTTGAGTTTTCTGTTTTCACCAGCTGTTTGATGACGTCTGTCTATTGCAGCGTCATTTATTTTGCCATTGACGATATAGAGTCAAGGCAGCGTGATGCTGGTAACAGCCAATCCTCATTGCCTCAACTCCCTTTTGACTTGTTGTGATTGGGCATGCCAGAGTGGAGAAAATTGTTTTCTTGGAGAGCGCTGCGTGAGCAACTTTTTTGTAAAATGTTTGGCGCATTAGAAAAAACACTGTATCTTTGCAACCGCAATTAAGCCCAGATGGCGGAATAGGTAGACGCGCTGGTCTCAAACACCAGTGGGGCAACCCATCCCGGTTCGAGCCCGGGTCTGGGTACAAAGACAAAAGCTAAGTAGTTTGTTATCAAATACTTAGCT
>CAMQBP010000102.1 GCA_946999025.1 uncultured Prevotella sp.
AAAAATAGCTATTTTATCATATATGAACATCTTAGAATTGAGTGAACAGGAGATTGGTCGCAGACAAAGTCTCCAAGAGTTACGAAATATGGGCATCGACCCTTATCCTGCAGCAGAGTTTCCTACCAACGCGTTTAGCACAGAGATAAAGGCTGACTATCAAGACGGTGAGGAAAAGCGAGAAGTGGTGATAGCTGGCCGCATGATGACGCGACGCGTGATGGGCAAGGCCAGTTTTGTAGAATTGCAAGATTCCAAAGGCCGAATACAAGTGTACGTTACGCGCGATGACATCTGCCCTGATGAGAACAAAGATTTGTACAACGTGGTGTTCAAACGCCTGTTAGACATTGGCGATGTCATTGGTATCAAGGGCTTTGTGTTCAAAACTCAAACAGGTGAAATATCGGTACACGCACAAAGTTTAACTCTGTTGAGCAAGGCCTTAAAGCCTCTGCCTATCGTGAAATACAAAGATGGAGTGGCCTACGACAAGTTTGACGATCCCGAATTGCGCTATCGCCAACGCTATGTCGACCTGATTGTCAACGATGGCGTGAAAGATACGTTTTTGCAACGTGCCACGGTTTTGCGCACTATGCGCAAGGTACTGGACGAGGCTGGCTACACAGAGGTGGAGACTCCCACCCTGCAGGCCATTGCAGGTGGTGCCAGTGCGCGTCCATTTATCACACACTTCAATGCGCTGAACACCGACATGTACATGCGCATCGCCACAGAACTGTACTTAAAACGACTGATAGTGGGCGGTTTTGAAGGCGTGTATGAAATCGGCAAGAACTTCCGTAACGAGGGAATGGACCGCAATCACAATCCTGAATTCACTTGCATGGAATTGTATGTGCAGTACAAAGACTACAACTGGATGATGTCGTTTACCGAAAAACTGCTGGAAACCATTTGCATCGCTGTCAACGGTAGTGCCGAACGGGAGATTGACGGACAGAAGATCAGCTTCAAAGCTCCTTATCGACGCTTACCCATTCTGGATGCCATCAAAGAAAAAACGGGCTATGACCTCAACGAAAAGACTGAAGACGAGATAAGAGAAATCTGCAAAAAGCTCGACATGGAGGTGGATGAGAGCATGGGTAAAGGCAAGTTGATTGACGAGATATTTGGCGAGTTTTGCGAAGGAACGTTCATTCAACCCACGTTCATCACGGATTACCCAGTGGAAATGTCACCGCTTACCAAGATGCACCGAAGCAAACCAGGACTGACAGAACGCTTTGAACTGATGGTGAACGGCAAGGAATTGGCGAACGCCTACTCTGAATTGAACGACCCAATCGACCAAGAAGAGCGTTTCAAGGAACAAATGAAATTGGCTGACAAGGGTGATGATGAGGCCATGATTATCGACCAAGACTTCCTGCGCGCACTGCAATATGGCATGCCTCCCACATCGGGTATCGGCATTGGCATCGACCGTTTGGTGATGTTGATGACCGGAAAGACGTTCATACAGGAAGTGCTGTTCTTCCCACAAATGAAACCTGAGAAGAAAATACCGCAGAGTACGGTGGAAGAATGGGCAGCCATTGGTGTTCCGGAGCAGTGGGTTCCTGTTTTCAGAAAGGCAGGATACAACCTGATTTCGGACATCGCGCAGGTAAAGGCACAGGCCTTGCAAATGAATGTTTGCGGGGTGAACAAGAAATATAAATTGGGCTACGACAATCCGAAGGTTGAACAATTCCAACAATGGATTGACAACAGCCAGAAATAATTCACAATTCATAATTCATCATTCATACACCTGCTCGCAGAATATGAATGTGGATGAAGGGTGAAGGATGGATGACGGAATCAACAATAATGAATTACAACTGCGGCAAGATAGCGATCATCGGAGGCGGAAGTTGGGCCACAGCCATCGCCAAGATTGTGGTGAGCCATGCTCATCACATTGGGTGGTACATGCGAAGAGACGACCGCATCGAGGATTTTAAGCGTCTGGGACACAATCCCGCCTATCTGACAAGCGTGCATTTCAACACCGATGAGATTTTTTTCTCATCGGACATCAACACCATCACCGGTGCCTACGACACGCTGGTCTTTGTGACACCATCGCCCTACCTCAAAAGTCATCTGCGGAAACTCAAGACCCGTCTGCGCGACAAGTTCATCATCACCGCCATCAAGGGCATCGTTCCCGACGAAAACCTGGTGTGTTCAGAGTATTTCCATCAAGTGTTTGACGTGCCATACGAGAACTTAGCCGTGATTGGAGGGCCGTCGCACGCAGAGGAAGTGGCCATGGATCGCTTGTCTTACCTCACCATTGGCTGCGCTGACATACAGAAAGCGGAGTCGTTCGCCGAATTCATTGCCAGCGATGTCATCAAGACCAAGACCTCATCGGACGTGATTGGCATCGAATATTCGTCGGTTCTGAAGAACGTTTACGCCATTGCTTCGGGCATTTGCAGCGGACTGAAATACGGCGACAACTTCCAAGCCGTGCTCATTGCGAATGCCGTTCAGGAGATGTCTCGGTTCCTCACAGCCGTCCATCCCATTGAACGCAGTGCGTACGACTCGGTTTATTTGGGCGATTTGTTGGTGACATCGTACTCCAATTTCTCGCGCAACCGCACCTTCGGCACCATGATTGGCAAGGGATATTCGGTGAAAAGCGCGCAGATTGAAATGGAGATGATTGCCGAAGGATATTTCGGAACCAAGTGCATGAAAGAGATCAACCGGCACATGCACGTGAACATGCCGATTTTGGATGCCGTATACAACATCTTGTACGAACACATCAGTCCGCAAATAGAAATCAAATTATTAACAGATTCATTTAGATAACTTGAAGATGAAAAGTATTAGTTTAGACATCACAAAAGCCACTCAGTTCTTGAAACCTGGCACAATAGAGGCCTATGAAGGAAAGGTAAAAGCCGTACAAGAAGCACTTGAAAACGGTACTTGTCCGGGAAACGATTTCTTAGGATGGTTACATTTGCCTTCTTCCATCACGCCTGCCTTTCTTGACGAAGTGCAAGCATGCGCCAACACCTTACGCGAAAAGTGCGAAGTGGTAGTGGTTGCCGGTATTGGCGGAAGCTACTTGGGCGCTCGTGCCGTGATAGAGGCCTTGGGAAACTCATTCGCTTGGCTGGTGAACGACAAGAAGAATCCTGCCATTCTCTTTGCAGGAAACAACATTGGCGAGGACTATTTGGCAGAACTCACCGATTACTTGAAGGACAAGAAGTTTGGTGTCATCAACATATCTAAATCGGGTACCACCACCGAAACGGCTCTTACTTTCCGCTTGTTGAAGAAACAATGCGAGGCACAACGTGGCAAAGAAGAGGCAAAAGACGTGATTGTGGCCATCACCGACGCAAAAAAAGGAGCCGCACGCACATGCGCCGACAAAGAAGGATACAAGAGTTTTATCATTCCTGACAATGTAGGCGGTCGCTTCTCCGTACTCACTCCTGTTGGATTACTGCCCATTGCCTGCGCTGGTTTCGACATCAAAGCTTTGGTACAGGGTGCTGCCGATATGGAAAAGGCAACGGGGAAAGACGTAACTTTGCAAGAGAACATAGCCGCACAATACGCTGTTGTGCGTCATGCGCTGTATCGCGAAATGGGTAAGAAGATTGAGATTATCGTCAACTTCCAACCTAAACTGCACTTCATCGGTGAATGGTGGAAACAACTTTACGGTGAGAGTGAGGGAAAAGACCATCTGGGCATTTATCCTGCCGCATGCGATTTCACCACCGATTTGCACTCCATGGGACAATGGATACAAGAGGGCGAGCGTTCAATCTTCGAAACTGTGATCAGTGTTGAGCAGCCCAACAAGAAGATGTTGTTCCCCAAAGATGAGGAAAATCTTGACGGTTTGAACTTCTTGGCAGGTAAACGAGTGGACGAAGTGAACAAGATGGCCGAGCTGGGTACACGACTGGCGCACGTTGACGGTGGCGTTCCCAACATCCGAATCAGCCTTCCAGAACTGAATGAGTATTACATCGGACAGCTGCTTTACTTCTTCGAGATAGCCTGTGGCATCAGCGGAAACCTCCTTGGCGTGAATCCTTTCAACCAACCTGGTGTGGAAGCGTACAAGAAGAACATGTTTGCCTTGCTCAACAAGCCTGGCTACGAAGCTGAAAGCAAGGCCATACAAGAGCGTTTGGCCAACGAAAAATAAGATTGAATGTTTGAAAACGAAATACATGATTATTTGAGAAAGCATGACTTTGCGGCGTTCCAACCCAAAGTCGTGCTTTTTGATATGGACGGTGTGCTGTACAATTCAATGCCTCATCATGCCGTTGCGTGGAAAGAATCGATGAAGACTTTCGGTCTTAACATGACCGAAGCGGATGTGTATGCCACTGAAGGAATGAAGGGTGTAGACACCATCAGAATGATGGTTAAGCAACAACAAGGTCGTGACATTTCGGAAGAAGAGGCACAAAAGATGTACGATGAGAAAGGTAGACTGTTTCATCAAATGCCCGAAGCGCCCATCTTTGACGGAGTACTCGACCTCATGAGCAAGATAAAAAAGAGCGGATTGAGCATTGGCATTGTGACAGGTAGTGCGCAAAGGAAATTGATTAAACGACTTGTGAACGATTTCCACCACTTCGTATCTGAAGAGAATATTGTCACAGCCTATAACATCAAGCATGGAAAACCTGCGCCCGACCCGTATTTGAAGGGCTTACAACTGACGGGAAGTCATCAGCCTTGGGAAGGAATCGTGGTGGAGAATGCACCTATGGGCATACGAGCCGGCGTGGCAGCCCAAATCTTTACGGTAGCCATCAACAGTGGTCCTCTGCCCGACAGCACGCTTAGAAAAGAAGGTGCCGAGCTACTTTTCCATCAAATGACCGAGTTCTGTGCGGTTTGGGAACAGCTTTTGGATGCGGCCAAACACGCTTAAATCCATCTTCAACCAACGGTCAAGAAAGGCAAGATGTAAGATGTCCACCTACAAAATGTTGGGTGACTACTGGTAAAATGTATAATGACCACCAACAAAACGTAAGATGACCACCAACAAAACGTAAGATGACCACCAACAAAATGTAAGATGACCACCAACATTTACTTACCTCATACCATCATTCTGCGGCGGATTTTTGTTTTAGCCACCGTACTATTGCTTGGCGTAATGAAGCTCCAGGCACAGCAATGTCTGGTGTGTGACGCCATTACCCGCATCCCTATCCGCGACGTGGAGGTGCATGCAAACGGAAAATTTGTTGGAAAAACCACCTATAGAGGACTGGTATCCTTACCTTACAATACAAAGAGTGCCACGTTCTACAAACGCAACTACTTGAAAGAAACACTCTCTGCAGAAGAAATTAGGAAAGACACGGTCTTTCTCTTCCCCGCAACATACAGCATTGATGAAGTGATTATTTGGGGCAAACACATGCAGAACATTGACAGTCTGAAAGCCAATCGTCCCTACTTACCACCCGACCATGACGCACCCCATGGCTTCTTTGAGTTCGATTTAGCAAAGATGCTCGACTTTAGGAAGAAGAGAGACATGAAACACCTCAGGCAATTGAAGGAGGCATTTCGCAAGATAGATGCCGCAGAAGACCCCATAGAAAAGGCCTACCGCGAAACGTTACGCGAGCAAGAAAGGCAAGAACAGCGGGAAAAGCGGCACTAAATGAGCACCGCTGTTCCGCTTACTGCCACCATTAACATACTCCCCGATTGTCCAATGGTTTCATAATCGATGTCAATACCCACGACAGCATTCGCACCCAATGCCTCTGCACGTTCTTGCATCTCGTGCAAAGAAGTATCCTTCGCCTCACGAAGCACCTTCTCATAAGCATTGCTGCGGCCGCCAATGACGTCGCGTATACCGGCAAAGAAATCCTTCAATACATTGGCGCCGATAATGGTTTCGCCCGTTACGACGCCCTTGTATTCCAGAATTTTTTGACCTTCAACAGTAGGAGTTGTTGTCAGCAGCACTTATTTTGATTTTCTAAACAGAGATGCAATCCAAAGCAATAAGACGGCACCCAGTACAGCTGTTCCTAAAGAGCCAATGGTTCCACCCCAAGAGATGTTAAACAAGCTCAATGTCCAGCCACCTACAACACCACCAATGATACCCAGGATCAGATTCCACCAGAAGCCGAAACCGCCACCACGCATAATCTTACCAGCAATAAAGCCAGCCAAACAACCAATAATAATTGATCCAATAAGTCCAAACATAATCTTTATTTTTTAAATTAACACAAATTTCTTAAATCACCCGAAACACGCTACAATCACGTTCATAGTATGCGGTTGGAGCGAAAACAAGGTACAGACATCTTGCAAGATGAATCAAACTCTGTAGCCAGAACAACATCCATCCTATGCGGCACCCGTCCTTTTAGGGAAGAACAGGTTTGCCTGCGTCTTCCCAACCCATAATTCCGTCACGGAGATTAACTACCTGATAGCCGGCCTTTACAAGTTTTTGAGCGGCCAACATGCTGCGTTTGCCCGAATGACAATAGACATACACCGGATTAGTGTGATCCAACTTTGCCTGCGCCTTTTCAATAAAGTCAGGCTGCTGCAAGTCTATATTTTCGGCATTGGCGATATGTCCTTGCGCATACTCTTCTGCCGAACGCACATCCAGCAATTGCACATGTCCGTCATAGAGGGCGTTTTCAAACTCGTCTGCTGTTACAGACTCGATTCCTTGATGACTGGAACAGCTTGCAAATAGCGTACTTAAAATCACGATAATAAAACCTTTTAATATGTTGTTCATCCGTTTAGTTGCTCTTAATCATC
>CAMQBP010000103.1 GCA_946999025.1 uncultured Prevotella sp.
TCACTCAAATGATACACAGCTGGCTCGGCACAGCGTCCGCCTGGCAGTTGATGTCGCCCGATATGCATCAGACCATTCAAGAAAGTTCCTGCTGTGACAACCACGCTTTTCGCTCTGAACTCTACCCCCCAAACGGTAATTACGCCAACGGCTTCTCCGTTTTCTACGATTAATTCACGGGCTTCATCTTGCCAGATATCAAGAAGTGGGGTGTCATCCAATACCTTTCGCCATTCCCAAATGTATTTTCCTCGGTCGCATTGTGCCCGAGGACTCCACACTGCAGGTCCCTTACCCTTGTTGAGCATACGAAACTGGATGGCCGTTGCGTCGGTAATGAGGCCCATCTGTCCCCCCAAGGCGTCAATCTCGCGAACGATTTGTCCTTTCGCTATGCCCCCAATGGCTGGGTTGCAACTCATCTGTCCCACCTTGTTCATGTCCATGGTGATGAGACATGTACTTGCTCCCATGTTGGCCGATGCCGTTGCTGCCTCGCAACCAGCGTGTCCACCACCTATTACTATAACGTCATATTTGAATTTCATATTAATCAATTACCTTTCTTCTCCATGGGCATTTCTTGTTTCTGCGAGCCTGAGAAGGCCTTTTCGTTGCCCAAATCTGTTATCCTTTCGAATCGTTGTGTCGTTGCGCAGGCATTATTGTAAATGTCTGATAAACAAAGAACACAATACATCGCAAAAGTACGCAATAAATTTTAATTATGACTTGATTACGAATTAAAAACCCTCTTTACTCCGATTTATTCAGAATATTTTATCTATCTTTGCGTCAAATTGTCGTGGAACATCTCGGTAGAACAGTGGTAGGATTGGGTTCCTACCGCCCCTTATCTTTTTAAATTATGAATTATCTTAAACTTGGAACTATTTTATTCGTAGGACTTTTGTCCTCCAATGTGAGCATGTCACAAGTGTCTGGTTTCGATTTGTCATCACAACGCAAGGAAAGTGCAGACGTACCAAAGTTGACAGGGCATCAAGTTGATCACAAAGGATTGATAATCAATCCAGTACCAAACTATCTCAATCTATCCATTAGTGGGACATTAGACGTCACGACTGGGGTCAAATTATCTACTAAACTCGGTCAGCAAAAACGAGATATCAAAGAAGATTTGTCCTTTCTGCCCTTGCAATCCGCAGGCGTTCCCTTGAACATTGCCTTGGAAAATACAGTTAAAAGCTGCAGCGTGAAGCCAGTCAGCGGCGCTTATTCGTTGCGCATTCACCAGCAAGGTATTGATATTGTCGGCTATGATGATGCCGGTGTGTTCTATGGTATCCAGACTTTGCACCAGATTATGGAAAGCCCCATCGCCCAAAGCGGCAAGACCCTGCCTTATTTGGAGGTCAATGATTATCCCGTTTTCCCATACCGTGGCATCATTGAAGGATTCTATGGAACCCCCTGGTCACACAAGGTACGCCTGTCGTTGATCGATTTTTATGGCAAATATAAGTTGAACACCTATATTTACGGACCCAAAGACGACCCCTATCACAGTTCACCCAACTGGCGAAAACCTTATCCGGCGGACGAAGCTAAGAACATTCATGAGCTGGTAGAAGCCTGTGATAAAAACAGGGTAGAGTTTGTTTGGGCCATTCATCCAGGCAAAGACATCAAGTGGAATGAGGAAGATTACAACAACCTGAAGCACAAATTCGACCTGATGTACCAGCTGGGAGTCCGCTCGTTCGCCATCTTCTTTGACGACATCTCAGGTGAAGGAACCAATCCGGCCAGGCAAGTAGAGCTGTTAAACCGCCTGACAAAAGAATTTGTCATGGTCAAAGGAGACGTTTCGCCACTCATCATTTGTCCCACAGACTATAGCCGCGCCTGGGCCAACCCAACGCCAGAAGGCAGCTTGTCGGTGTATGGTCGAGCCTTAGACCCATCGGTGAGGGTGTTCTGGACAGGCGATGTCGTATGCAGTGACGTTACACGAACGACCTTAGCGTGGGTCAATTCACGCATCAAGCGGCCGGCTCTGTTTTGGTGGAACTATCCCGTGACCGACTATGTGCGCCACATCGTGTTGCAAGGGCCTGTCTATGGACTGGAAAACACCGTCACCGCAGGCGAGATGACCGGTCTGCTGAGCAATCCCATGGAGCATGGCGAAGCCTCTAAACTTGCCTTGTACAGCGTTGCTGACTACGCTTGGAACCCCACAGCCTATAACGCATTGGACAGTTGGGAACGCGCTTTGGTGGTGATGGCACCGCAGGCAAAGGACGCATACCGCACCTTTGCCATCCATTCTGCCGACACAGAAACGGGTTATCGACGTGACGAATCGTGGGAAACAACAACCTTCAGCCTGGATCATTACACCCCAAAACAATATGATGACCTCATGCTTGAGTTCGAAAAGATAGAGAAGGTGCCGGCACAGTTGGAACAAGGATTGGCCAACCGAGGGCTGTTCAGCGAATTGCGTCCATGGCTCACCGAGTTTGGCAAGTTAGGAACGCGCGGTAAAAATGCGCTGAAACTCATGGAAGGGTTCAAGCATGAAGCTCCGGAGGCATTCTGGAACAGCTATGTGCAGAACCTCATGAGCGTGGAAGATAAGAAGGCTTATGACGCCCATCGGTCGGGAACCATGAAGCTACAGCCGTTTTATGAAAAAGCCATGGAGGACATGAGCGAGGGCTTCTACGAGCAACTCACGGGGAAAAAGTCAGCCGTACAGCGTCCCATCGGGTCTTATCCCAGCGTGTATACCACGCAGAGCAAGAACATGCTGGATGCCGATACCCTCTCATTCTATCATTCGGGCGTAGGACAAAAGACGGGTGATTGGATTGGACTGGACCTGGGAAAGGTGATGCCGATTTGGGAAGTTGACCTCAAGCAAGGCCGCAATGCGACAGATGACGTAGATTATTTCGACCACGCCATCCTCGAATGCTCGACTGACGGACAGTCCTGGGCCCCGCTCATCGCCGACCTGCGGAAGCAATACGATATTCATTGGACGGGGCAGGGCGTGCAGGGACGCTATGTGCGCTTGCGCAAACTTCCTTCAGAGAAGACCCATTGGTTGGCCATTCGCACGTTCAAGGTCAATCCTATCACGTTGTCACGCCTGGATTTTGACGTACAGACAGCCCAAGGCGAGGAGGCCATCCGTGCTTTTGATGAACAGCCTTTGACTTCTTTCCATCTCGCTGGCAACCTTTCGTTCAGTATTCCCAAGCATACGCAGCGTTATATTTTGTTGATGAAGCTGCCCGAGAATCAGACGGTCAGGGTGAAACAACATGACAAGAAGGGACGTGTAGTGGCAGAAACTACCGTTACTTCATCTTTCTATCAGTTTACTGTCGCGAAAAAAGCTACCCGCCTAACTATCGAAGGCAACGCAGAAATCTTTGAAATCATCCGCAAGTAAGCGAATAAAAATAAGGTGTGCCAGTTTGATGACACACCTTATTTTTATGCCGATACAGCGGCACATCGTCCCTTGTCTGGCCCAAATCAACGGGCTGGTACTTCTTTTTTAGCTTGCGATGCTCGTGGTGATTTCTTCTTTTTGTTTACCTTAAACTTGTCAAAGCCCAGTCCGTACACACCGATAACCGCACTCTGAGAGACAAAAGCTTCTGGGTCAATCTCGTCAATCGTTCTGAAAATCATGGACGACTCTGTTTGTTTGGCCAGCACGAAAAGCATTTTCATGTCGCGTCCCGAGTAAAATCCGTTGCCTGTGAGCGTGGTACATCCTCGTTGTACCGTCGTATTGATGGCCCTACCTATCTCTTCGTATTTTTCTGAGATGATGAAGAATTGAACCGACCGCCGGTTCATGTTCACCACTTTGTCCACGCAAGCCGAAGAAACAATGAGCACCACATAGCCATACAACACCTGCTCCCAGTCGTGCAACACCAGGTAACTGGACGTGATGATGGTGATGTCGCAGAGCAAAATCACCTTTCCCAGCGAGATGTCATGATATTTGTTGATCATGGCCGCAATGACATCCGTTCCCCCCGTACTGCCGTTGCTCGACAATCCCATTCCGATACTCGACCCCATGAGCACTGCTCCCAGAATGGCCGCCATGAAAGGTTGGTCGTTGATGATTGCCTTATCGTGTGTCACTTGTCTGATGAGCCACACAAACATGGCGAAAGTAAGGGCGGCATAGATGGTCTTAACGCAAAATCGCCACCCCAGAATCTTGAGCGCAAAGGCCAGCAGGGTGGCGTTGATGACCAGGTAAGTGACCTCTACGGGAATATTAAAGCCCCAATAGATGATAGACGAGATACCTGTGATGCCGCCCATACCGATGTGGTTGGGCAACAAGAAGACGGTTAAGCCTAAGCTACCCATGAGCATGGCCAGTGTGATGATGACGTAATCTTTCAGTTCTGATTTCTTTTTTCTTGGCATGGTGAGTTTGTTTTTTAGCGTCTTGTTATTCCTTGTTGTACCTTGGATGGTACGAAATGAAGTTGCCTGCAAAGTTACAAAAAAGATGTTTATCTGTTTCTCATTGTTCCTAAAATGTGGTGCAGATGTGTTGTCTGTATTTCCAATGTAGCTGTTCTTGGGATGCGCTCGAGCCCTTTCCCGAAAACGGTTTGATGGTGTTTCGTGCAAAAATGTTCCATTTCTTTACTAAAAAACAGCCCTAAAATGGCACTTCAAAACTTTCAATATAGAAAAAATCAATAGGCAAGGAGGATGTAAACAAGCTATCATGAAGCAAGAAAAATGAGATTTTAAGGCAATAGCAATGCGTTTAAGGTGTTAGATGTATGATATTGCCGCCCAATAAACATGGTATTGCGCGGCAAAAGCATGCAAATATCTGCCTAAAAGCTATGCTTTTGTGCTTAAAATAGGGCGTAAATAGAGGAATATTTGTGTCTTGATTTTGTAAGATATTGTATGTCAATCGAATACAAATGTTGCTCATTTTGGGCGTATTTGCGACAAAAGTCAGGCTTGTTTGTAAATACGCAAATTACAAGAGGACATGTTGTCAAGAAAATTCACACGTTGAGGCATGATTGATTGCGCTTCGCCTCATTGTCATGATGTTCCGCATCGTTGTCATCACGTTCCGCATTCTTGTTTATTAGGTTTCGCATCATTGCCATGATGTTCCCCCGCATCGTCATCATGTTCCGCCTGCATTGCCACCGTCTTTCATCGCATCATGCCCTATCTTTGTGCGAATGAAATCGCAGGTTTACCTTAAAAGTGTTAAAAAACAGGAAGAACAGCCTTGCATATAGAAAAAACTCACTATATTTACATTCATTTTGAAACAACTAAAAAACGTTTTGTCGATATGGAAGAAAACACGCAGCAACAGGGATTGCAATTGGAGTTGAATCCCGAGGTGGCTCAGGGTAAGTATGTAAATCTGGCCCTGATCTCACACTCCAGCTCAGAGTTTGTATTTGATTTTACCAGTATTTTGCCCGGCATCCCCAAACCTCAGGTGGTGAGTCGCGTGGTGATGGCACCCGAACATGCCAAACGACTTCTCATGGCCTTGCAGGAGAACATCTATAAATACGAGCAGCAGTTTGGCAAGATTCAACTGCCAGAGATGGCAGGCCGCACCATTGCTCCTTTCGAAGGTACCAAGGGGGAAGCGTAGATTGCACTTCTTTTGGCGATAGATAGTTCTTTCTCTGTCGATAGGTGGCTCTTTCTTCAGCGAATGTGTTAAAGACTGCGGTTCGTTCGTGAAACTATTTTCACGTTCTCTTGCTGTTTCCTTTTAGGCGTATCTGCGTAAAATCGGTTCCTCATCTTTGTCTTTCTCGGCCCCTTAATGAGTTTTCTCGTATTTTTAACGAAAAGCTTTGAGTTATCATTAAATTGTAGTATTTTTGCAAACGGCTGGCTGTATCCGATACCTAAAAATGAGGATGTTTGATGGCGAACATTTGTAAAGAACACCAGCCAAGGAACAACTATTTAAACGCACACATCAATATACTAACATTTAAATACTTTAATTATCAATCATTTATGTGGTTAATCAATTCATCTATTGGTAGAAAAGTGGTCATGTCGGTTACCGGCATTGCGCTTATTCTGTTCCTGACATTTCACATGTCAATGAATGTTGTCGCCCTCTTTTCAGGAGAAGCGTACAACATGATTTGTGAACTTTTGGGTGCCAACTGGTATGCGGTGGTGGCTACGATAGCACTTGCAGCTTTGGTTGTTTGTCATATCGTCTACGCATTCATCCTGACGGCACAAAACCTGCGTGCTCGCGGCAACGAACGTTATGCCGTTACGCAACGAAGCTCTAAGGTAGAGTGGGCATCTCAAAACATGTTGGTGTTAGGCATCATCATTCTTTTGGGCTTACTTCTTCACTTGTACAATTTCTGGTACAACATGATGTTTGCCGAGATCTTTCACATTGCCGATCCCTTAGGCAATCCTGCTGACGGATTTGGTTACATTCGTGAAACATTTGCACAACCTCTGTACGTGGTGCTGTATGTCATTTGGCTGGTTGCCATCTGGTTTCACCTCACGCATGGCTTCTGGAGTGCGATGCAAACACTTGGAATCAGCAACAAAATCTGGTTCAATCGATGGAAGATCATCGGCGAGGTGTACGCCACGTTGCTGATGTTAGGCTTCCTTGTTGTTGTTCTCGCATTTGCCTTTGGCTGCGCGCCAAGTTTGTGCTGTGCGTAATTGTTTAATCTGATTACATGTAAGGAAGAATATTATGACACAAATAAATTCAAAAATACCTGAAGGACCAGTAGCTGAGAAGTGGACCAATTACAAGGCTCACCAGCGTTTGG
>CAMQBP010000104.1 GCA_946999025.1 uncultured Prevotella sp.
TTACGTTGTTATCGTTCTTCTTTTAAATTCGCTGCACGCAATGGCCGTGGCAATGGCCACGTTGAGGCTCTCGGCCTTGTTGGGCAGGGTGGAGAAGTTGGGGATGAGCAGCGGATGGTTGACGCGTGCGCGCAGGTCTTTCGAGATGCCGTTGCCTTCGTTCCCCATGATGATGATGCCGGTCGCGGTGAGCGTCTGTTGATAGATGTCCCTGCCATCGAGCAAAGTGCCATAGACAGGGGTTGACGGCGGCAGCGCATCCACAAATTCACAGAGATTCAGGTAGGTGACGTCGACATGTGCGATGCTTCCCATGGTGGCCTGAACCACTTTCGGGTTGTACACATCCGCCGTGTCTTCGCTACAAATGACGTTCCTGATGCCAAACCAGTCGGCAATGCGGATGATAGTGCCAAGGTTGCCCGGGTCTTGAATGCCATCTAAGGCCAACACCAGCTCATGGGTTGGATCGATGTGAGCGGGCATGTGGCGTTGTTTGAATACGGCCAACACCTCTTGCGGGTGCTGCAATAGACTGATTTTTTGCAGCTCGTCGGACGATACCGGGATGATTTGCGGTCGTATGTCGCCTTGGTTGCCCCTCAAGACCTCGTCTTCGTGCCGTTCGAGCCATTGCTCTGTGGCGACGATAAGTTGGGGTTGGAACGACGACAGCAGGTCGTGAACCACCTTAGGACCCTCGGCAACGAACGTGCCATGGGCCAAACGTCCCTTCTTTGTTTGCAGCGCGCTGATGTATTTGAGTTTTGCTTTACTAATCATCCTCTTCGTTTTGATGTGCTTTGGAATGTTGAAGCCAAGCACAAAGATAGTAAATTCTTGATTCTTCAACCGCTTATTTAGCATCTTTTTCCTTACCTTTGCAATGATATACACAGAAGAGCCAGTTGCGTGAGCATTCAACAGCGTTCTGTGCCATTGTGGTTTTCATCATTAAACAGGTGCATTTTGAGGAAAGTAAAATTATCGATTTTTTTTCTGACGTTGCTGTTCCTGGTTGGTTGCTCATCAAGTAAATTCATCCCGGAGAACGAGTATCTGTTGCAAGAGGTTGAAATCAAGTCTGATCAGAAAGGCTTTGATGCTGCCTCGTTGGAGCCTTATATCCGACAGAAAGCCAACTCCAAGTGGTTCTCTTTGTTCAACATTCCGTTAGGAACCTATTCTCTTTCGGGGCGAGATACCACGAAATGGGTGAACCGTACCTTGCGAAAGATTGGCGAAGAGCCAGTGCTGTTTGATACCGTGCAGGCCAACCAGTCGATGAACGACCTGAAGAAGGCTCTGCAAAACGCTGGATACATGCATGCGGAGGTAGACTTGCAGACAAAAATAAAAGGCAAAAAGCTGAAAGCCATCTACACGCTTCATCCGGGAGAGCCATATCGTATCAACCGTGTGAGATATGACATTGCGGACGAACGCATCAAACGAATACTGGCTTTGGACAAACCTCAGCATGCTATTCGCAGTCTTCAGAGCGGATCGCGCTTCACGGTGGAACGCCTGGACGAAGAGCGTAACCGAATAACCAAACTGCTGTTGGACAGCGGTTTTTATAAATTTCACAAAGATTTTATCGTCTTTGAGGCCGACTCGGCACGCAACAACACCGACATCAACCTGGTAGTCAGACTGTTGAAATACCGTGCCAACAGTGAAGCACCTGAGACCAATCACCCACGGTATTTCATTCGTGACGTGAAATTCTCTTCCAGTGAGGAGTCGGGAATCCATCTGCGTCCCAAGATACTTGAATACAATACGGCCATCAAGGCGGGAGAACCCTTTTCGGCCGCTCATCTGCAAACGACGTATAACAACTTCGCACGGTTGCAAGCCGTGAGGTACACCAACATCAAGTTTAAGGAATTGCCCGACACCACGCTGTTGGATTGTGACATACAGCTGAGCCACAACAAGCCTCACACGCTGTCTTTTCAGCCCGAAGGCACCAACACGGCCGGCGATTTGGGGGCAGCCGTGTCGCTGACCTATGAGAACAGAAACCTTTTTCGTGGCAGTGAGGTGCTGCGGGTGCAGCTAAGAGGGGCCTTTGAGGCTATTACAGGCTTGGAAGGATATAACGACCAGGATTATCAGGAGTACAACGCTGAGGCCAAATTGCAATTTCCCCGCTTGCTGGCTCCTTTCCTATCAAGTGCGTTTCAGCGGCGTAGTACGGCATCATCGGAGTTGTCTTTCAGTTACAACTTGCAGAATCGTCCGGAATTTCATCGTAGGGTTTTGTCCGCAGCGTTCAGATATCGATGGAACGAACCTAAGCGATATTCGTCCTATCGCGTGGATTTGATTGACCTCAACTATGTCTATATGCCTTGGATCTCTGATACGTTCAAGCGCGATTACCTGGACGACGTCAGCAGTAGGAATGCTATCTTGCGATACAACTATGAGAATTTGCTGGTCATGAAGATGGGTTTCGGCTTGAGATTCAATAATGGTCGGCATGCCATGATTGCCAACATCGAGACGGCTGGCAACATTTTGAAGGGCTTTTCTAAAGTGCTGTCCTTCCGTAAAAACGCGCAAGGACAGTACACATTATTTAATACGGCCTACGCACAGTATATCAAAGGCGACTTCGACTATACCCGTTTGATTACCTTTGATACGCACAACTCGCTTGCTTTGCACATTGATTTGGGACTTGCTTATCCGTATGGAAACTCGAAAATATTGCCTTTTGAGAAGCGATACTTCTCGGGTGGAGCCAACTCGGTGAGGGGATGGAGCGTCAGAGAGTTGGGGCCGGGCAGCTTTCGCGGTACCGATGGGCGCATCGACTTCATCAATCAAACGGGCGACATGAAGCTGGACATGAACATAGAATACCGCACCAAGTTGTTTTGGAAGTTCCATGGGGCGGCTTTTGTGGATGCCGGAAACATTTGGACGTTGCGACAATATGAGGAACAACCAGGCGGTCAGTTCAAGTTACACGAGTTTTATAAGCAGATAGCCGTGGCCTACGGACTGGGATTGCGCCTGAACTTCGACTTTTTTATCCTGCGGTTTGACATGGGTATGAAGGCCATCAATCCCGCTTATGAAACACAGCAGGAGCATTTCGCCGTGCTTCATCCTAACTTTGGCCGCGACTTCACCTTCCATTTCGCGGTGGGTATGCCCTTCTAATTGCCATACCTTCCAAGAGAATGACGCATGAATCGGCCTTCTGTGCGTGTCAGTCAGTGGCGGTGATTATCCAAACAACGCACGGAGGGCTTCCTCAACTTTGCGCACGGGGTGGAGGGCTATTTGGTATCGTTGTGGATTTATTCCCTGCAAATTGTATTTAGGGAGAATGAGATGCGTGAAGCCTAACTTCTCGGCTTCAGCGATGCGCTGCTCTATTCTGCTCACGGGACGCACCTCTCCACTGAGGCCTACCTCGCCAGCCATGCACCATCCGCTCTCGATGGGTGTGTCCACGTTGCTGGACAAGACAGCCGCAATGACGCTCAAGTCCATGGCCAAATCGGTGACGCGCAGCCCACCGGCGATGTTGAGAAATACGTCTTTCTGCATGAGCTTAAAGCCCACCCGCTTTTCCAACACGGCCAAAAGCATGTTCAACCTACGCTGGTCAAAGCCTGTGGCTGATCGTTGTGGCGTTCCGTAGGCAGCAGAAGAGACGAGAGCCTGCGTCTCCAACAGGAACGGACGAACGCCTTCGATGGCCGATGAGATGGCGATGCCGCTCAGTCCGTCGTGATCTTGCGTGAGCAACAGTTCGGATGGATTGCTCACTTGCCTAAGTCCGTCTTGCTGCATTTCATAGATTCCCAGTTCCGATGTGCTGCCGAAGCGGTTTTTGATGGCGCGCAAGATGCGGTATATATAATGTTGGTCGCCCTCAAACTGGATGACAGTGTCCACGATGTGCTCAAGAATTTTAGGGCCTGCCAATGTACCTTCTTTGTTGATGTGCCCGATTAAGATGACGGGAACACCGCTGTTTTTGGCAAAATGAAGCAACAGAGCGGCACATTCTCTCACCTGAGAGATGCTGCCCGGCGAACTTTCCACATGTTCTGTCGCAATGGTTTGGATGGAGTCTATCACCACCAGCTCCGGCTTGACGGTCTTGATTTGCTCGAAAATCAGTTCCAGAGATGTCTCACACAGGATGACCACATGGTCACTTTCGGCATTGGACAGTCTTTCAGCACGCATCTTTAGTTGGTGAGCACTCTCCTCTCCGCTGACGTAGAGCACCCGCTTGTCTGTCATTTGGAGGATGGTTTGCAGCGTCAGCGTACTCTTTCCGATGCCCGGCTCGCCTCCCAAAAGGGTGATAGAGCCAGAAACAAGTCCGCCTCCCAGCACGCGGTTCAGCTCGTCATCGTGCATGTCGATGCGCGGTTCGTCAAGCGTTGAGATGTCTTTCAGGCGCAAAGGCTTGTTCTTGTCCGTGTTGCCTTTGAAGGCATTGACGACCGAACGGGCCGTGGATTGCAACGTATCAGAGCCGATGCGTATCTCTTTGAAGGTGTTCCATTGCCCGCAATTGGGGCATTTGCCTATCCATTTGGGCGAATCCTGACCGCAATTAGAACACACGTAAGCTATCTTTTCTTTTGCCATGGTGGTGGAATTGTTGATAGACAAAAGTAATAATAATTTTCTGAGAATCAAAATTAATGTTTAATTTTGCAAGGTATGAAAAAGTTATTGCTTTTAGCCGTGCTGCTCATCTCGCTGGTTGCTTGCCAACAGTCCACAGCAGAGCGCCAACAAGTGACGAAGGCTCAACGTGAAAAGTTGCGTCAGGAGAATGCCGAAGCACTGAAGATTGCCGTGATGCCAACGCTCGATTGCCTTCCATTATATGTGGCCAAAGAGCTACGACTGTTTGATACGCTGCATGTAGATGTCAGGCTCAAGCCTTTTACGGCGCAGATGGATGCCGACACAGCCATCGTCGGAGGCAGCGTAGAGGGCATCATGTCCGACCTTGTGCGCATGGAACGGCTGAAACGAAAGGGACTCAAGCTGGATTATCTCAGTGCCACCAATCTGCAATGGCAGCTCATCAGCAACAAAACGGCTCGCTTGAAACAGCTCAATCAGTTGGGTGATAAGATGGTGGCCATGACCCGTTATTCGGGCACCGACTATCTCACCGACGAGAGTCTCAAAGGGGTGAAGACCAAATCCAGGGTCTATAAGGTACAGATTAATGATGTGCATGTACGTTTGCACATGTTGCTCAACAACGAAATGGACGCCATGTGGCTGGCAGAGCCGCAGGCAACAACCGCACGACTGTATCATCACCAGGTGATGACGGAGAGCGAGAAGACGGGCACTCGATTGGGTGTGTTGGCTTTTCGCACCGATTCCATCAAGGGACAGCATCGCACAGGGCAGCTCAAAGCGTTCAGCCGTGCGTACAACATGGCTGTAGATTCCATCAACAAGCATGGTGTTCAGCACTATTCCTCACTAATCAGGACATATTGCAACACCGACCAAAGAACGGTGAACGCCTTGCCAAAACTGATATTCAACCACCTTTCCAAGCCTGAACCCAAAGATATAGAAAAAGCTCAACGCTATGTAAAGTAGCCGTTAAACGTAGTTTATCATTAACATAGATTGTATTTTGGAATACTCAGATAGCGAATTACAGCAAATAAGGAATGTCATTACATCCGAACAGAACGTAGGCGAAGCCTTGAAAAGCCTTCTTTCTTTTATCAAAGCGAATAAACTTCACGCATTTGATGCGCGTATCAGTCGCATTGAGAGCGATTACGAACTCATGAAGTCTTACATGCGCAAGGGGCTGAATGACCCCCAGTTTGAGGAGGTTTACGACCGTTTGTTGAAAGCACTGTATGTCCTGAACGCTGACGTGCAGTTGGCTGTGTTCCTCAACGAAAACCCTTCCTACCAAGCAGCCTATATGGACGTGCAGTCACTGGATGCCGATTTTGACGCGATTAAGACGCGATTGGAGGCGTTCGTGCAGGATATAGCGTTGCTCTCGCTCGAGCCTCAGGATGCGCAGAAGGCCAAAAAACAGGAACTTTACGACCGACATCAGCAATATGTCAAAAAGCTTTTCAACGCCTTGCTGGTGTCTCCGCAATGGAATGAAAGCACGGCTAAGTTCGCCCAAGACCTGCTTTTGTCGCCCACCATCGACGCCATTGACGCCCAATTGTTGCTGAGTGGCGTGATGTTGTCGGTCATCCAACTGTTCGACATCCATCAGTTTCAGACGTTGGTGCAGGTCTATCGCCAGGCAACCGAGCCACATCTCAGGCAACGGGCGTTGGTAGGCATCGTGCTGTCGTTGCCGGAAAACGAGGGAGACATCTATCCCGAGATACAGCAGGCCATCAACACTTTGTGTCAGGATGAGCAAACTTGCCGTGAATTGGTGGAGTTGCAATTGCAAATGTTCTACTGTATGAACGCCGATGCCGATAATGAAAAGCTGCAAAAAGACATCATTCCCAGCCTCATGAAAGGCAGTAACATCAGCATTTCGCGTGCGGGCATCGTGGAAAAAGAAGAAGATGAGGTAGATGAAATGCTCAACCCGGGGGCAGCAGACAAGGCCATGGAGGAGATGGAACGCAACTTCAACCAAATGATGAAGATGCAGAAGGCTGGGTCGGACATCTATTTCGGTGGCTTCTCACAAATGAAACGGTTTGCGTTCTTCACCACATTGAGCAACTGGTTCGTACCTTTCTACGAAGATCATCCTGAACTCAGGCAGGTGAACGACAAACTGGGTGGCAACAAATTCATGCAGTTGTTGCTCGAGAG
>CAMQBP010000105.1 GCA_946999025.1 uncultured Prevotella sp.
GATAACACAGCATCATAGCACTGCGATTGTGCTCTTCACGATATTGGTTCAGCCGGCGTTGCAACGAATCAATACTCTCCAAAGCCTTTAGTTCTTTTTCTAAATGTTCTTTCTCAAAAGTTGCTTGAGCTTTTTCTTCATCTCGAGAACAACCAATCAACATGGACATGCTCAATAATAGCATGCAGAAAGAAGTGAGCAGCTGCTTGGTATTAACCTTGCGATAGGTGCCAAAGGTATTGTGTCGATTCATTGTATAACCATGATTTCTCTTGCAAAAATATAAATAAATACACGAAATCACAAAGAATCTTTAATAATTATGCCTACAAAAACAAGAATGTTTTATTTATGAAATGTTCTTCTCGTATTTAACCTCAAACGGAACGTTCTATTGTAAAATGTCTTTGGCCACAACGGTTTTTTAACACAAATGCCGGCCGTTTTTTCAACCAACTTGTTCCGGTATTGAAAATAAGCCCAAAATAACGAAGTTTTATTATCAACCTGATTATTAGTAAGTTATACTATTTTCAAATCTAAAACACAATTAAAAAGTGAAGTGTTTGGGGCAAAAAATCATTTTTATATGCGAAAAAGTGCTTCTATCTCATGTAAATTGGGATGCAAAGTCATACAGGTTGGGTGGCAAAAGCATGATAATAGCCAACTAATAGCATGGGAATATGGCGCAAGATGATAATTTCAAGGTTTTAAAACACCGAAACCATCATCCAATTTTATCTATTTTGCGATTTTATTTTGTAAAAGAAAACGAACCTATTTAACAATCAAAAGTTTTTTTAACACAACAAGCAACCTTGGCAACCATTCTGCAATCTTTTCACAGATTGTCGTAAATGGTTGCTTCATTCGGTCAACACCTTGATTATATAAAACAGCAAGGTTGTTTTTATTTACACCACACACCGTATTTAGATGAAAGAACTATGGCAAAAACGAGTATCACCCAACTCGAGTGACACATGATGCCTCGCCATACAAAACACCATATAAAACCTGTTGGTTGCCTTTATCAGGCATAGCTGTGCATCCCACCCAGCACGTAATTGACACCACAATAAGTCATCAGCACCGTCAAGAAAGCCAATACGATATAGACATGCAAGAATATTGGACGGCGAAACGCTGGCAATGACTGTTCGTGGAACGTCAAGGAATAAACCAGCATCGTAATCAATGCCCATGTTTCTTTGGGGTCCCACCCCCAGTATCGTCCCCACGAAACATTCGCCCACACGGCACCAGTGAATATTCCTACAGCCAACAAGAATACAGCTGGATACAACATGATGCGACTTATATCGGTCAATCGGTTGAGGATAGCAGTGCTATTTCCCATTCGGTTCATGATGAGTGCCGTGACACCATTGAAAAACAAGAACGCAAAGAGGGAATAGGAGAGCATGACCAAAATGACGTGTATGCTGAGCAGTGGTGAAGCAAGCACGGGCATCAACGTTGTAATTTGAGGATTACGCTCGCCAAGCATGGACACCATCAGGGCAAGACCAGCTGCCATGAGTCCGAATGGAAGAAAGAACGGTATGCGTTTGCCAAGTGGCAATGCAATGACAAGCATGCAAAGTGCCATGAACTGCATGGTCTCGAAGCCATTTGACAAGGGGATATGTCAATAATCCTTATAAATCAGGATTGTAGGTGAGAAAAAATTAAAATAATTTTGCAGCGTATTAAACAAATATTTACAATTACATTGCACATGAGACTCTACACGATTTTATTTGGCACTCTGCTGGCAATCAACGCTGTGGCGGAAGAAACCGACACCATCAAGGTAGGCAACGAACTGGAAGAAGTCTCCATCGTGGGATTCAAACAAGACAGGGCATCACTGTCGCCTGTTTCGCAGTCATCGGTGGGAAACCTGTACATCAACAACAACCAGTTGGACGGTGTGCGGGAACTGAGTGGCAGACTGGCCAACTTCTACATGCCCGACTATGGGTCTCGACAATACTCACCTATTTATATAAGGGGCATCGGCTCAAAGACCAGCACGCCGTCGGTCGGCGTGTATGTTGACGGCATGCCCTTTTTCGACCGCTCGGTGCTGGACATGGACTTGTTTGGCATCAGCAAGGTGGAGGTGTTACGTGGCCCGCAGGGCACGCTCTTTGGGCGGAACTCCACGGCGGGGCTCATCAATATCTATACCCTGTCGCCCTTGGACTACCAGAACGCTATGGCAAAGGTAAGCTACGGGTCGTACAACGACATCCAGGCCATGGCGTCGGCGTACCAAAAATTATCGGGCAACCTTGGCATTTCGGTGGCCGGCAGCTACCACCATAATGACGGCTACTTTATGAACACCTGCCTGAACAAAAAGGCCGACCCGATGGACAACGGGACATTTAGAATAGGGACGGCATGGAAGCCGTCGCAAAAATGGACCATGCGATACTCACTGAGCCTGGACTACATCGACCAAGGGGGCTTTCCATACGCCGTATACGATGCCAAGAAAGACGAACTGAAAGACATCAGCTACGATGCACCTTCGGGGTACAGGCGGTTCGTGCTGACAACTGGCATGAACTGGCGCTATGACGGAAGCAGGCTAAGCTTGAACAGCCAAACCTCTTTCCAGCACAGCAACGACAAGGTGTCTATCGACCAAGACTTCACGAAGCGCAAAATGTTCTTCGCCACCATGCCTCTTAGGCAGAACATGTTCAGCCAGGAGCTTACGCTCCGATCGAGGAACGACACATGGTACCACTGGATAACGGGCGTGTTCGCATTTACGCAACACAAGAACTTCTCGACCACCATCGACTACTACACCCCAAGAAATCAGATGCGTGCCGCCGGCGTGAAGGAAAACAACAACGAGATACCGGTTTACGGACTGGCTGCCTACCATGTCTCACAATTCGACCTGTACAAGGGACTGGCTGCCTCGGTGGGCATTCGCTACGACTATGAAACATCAAAAGTGGAGAATGAGACCTATTGGACGCCCACGGGTAAGAACGGTACCAACGCTACCAAGCTGGCCGACAGCTACGACAGCAAGATGCACTCGAGTCAGGTGACGCCCCGTTTCACCCTGAAGCAGCAGTTCGCACCCGACAGGATGGTGTATGCCACCGTGGCGCGAGGCTACAAGCCCGGTGGATTCAATGCAGCAAAGGAAAGCAGCAACGACCGCTCGTTTGACCCGGAATACACCTGGAACTACGAGGTTGGAGCGAAGCTCAGCTTCCTTGACAGCCGCCTGTCACTGGAGGCCAGTGCCTTTTACGTTGACTGGAAAGACCAACAACTGTCGGTCATCATCCCTGCGGTAGGCGCCGTGATACGCAACATCGGGCACTCGGACAGCAAAGGGTTTGAGATAGCTGTGGGCGGACAGCCCATGGCAAACCTTTTCCTGCACGCCAACTATGGATACACCTATGCACGTTTCCTCGCGGCCAACACGGGAAAGAAATCAAACTATACAGGTAACATGCTTCCCATGGTGCCGCGGCACACCCTGTCGGTCAATGCCAACTACTCGATGTACCATGTGGGGTTCATTGACAAGCTGATGCTGAATGCCAACCTCACGGGCGTGGGCAAGATTTACTGGCGCGAGGACAATGAGAAGTACCAGCCTTTCTATGCGCTGCTCAACCTGAAAGTGGCTGCCACCAAAGGACATTTCACCTGGGAGGTATGGAGCAAGAACACCACCGCAACCCAGTACATGGCCTACTATTTTGTGTCTTCCCAGAAACTGGCACAGGCTGGCAAGCCTTTCTGCATTGGCACCTCATTGGTGTACACGCTCAAATAAACAAGTCGAGAGCCCAACAAGGCGGTAACATCGTAGCCATGGCCGCGCCTCACCGCTGGGCTTGCATGACCAATCCATTCCAACCAACACAACGTATATGCCCAACAAGAACAACGCCCAACTGTTAGGTACTTTCTTCAGTCTGTACATTGCGCAGGCGGTGCCCATGAGCTTTTTCTCCACAGCGTTGCAGGTGATGATGCGCCAACAGGCCTTCTCGCTGACAACCATCAGCCTTCTGCAACTCATCAAGCTGCCGTGGATACTGAAATTCCTGTGGTCGCCCATCGTAGATCGGCAATGTATGACGGTGAAAGATTACAAACGCTGGATTGTTTCGTCGGAAATAGTGTACGCTGTGCTGATACTGGGTGCGGGAATACTAAGGCTTGAAACCAACATCCAGCTCATCATCATCCTGGTATTCCTGTCGCTCATCGCCTCTGCAACACAAGACATCGCCACCGACGCACTGGCCATACTCTCTACGCGGAAAGAGCAGAAGAGCTTTGTTAACGGCATGCAGTCGATGGGCAGCTTTGGTGGAAGCCTGCTGGGCAGCGGCGTACTGCTCATGGTGTTGCACCACTATGGCTGGAATGTCGTGACGATTTGCCTGAGCGGCTTTGTGCTGCTGGCACTTGTACCCTTGCTCATGAACAAGAAGCTGCAACTGCTGCATGCTAAGGAGCCGACCCACAGGGCCAAATGGAATGACATCATCTGGTTTTTCACCAATCGAACCGTCTACCCGCAGATAGGGTTCTTGCTCCTCTACTATGCCAGCATCATGGGACTACTGTCGGTTGTAAGGCCCTATATGGTAGACCTTGGCTACAACATGAAGGAGATAGGCGCGCTCAACGGCATCGTGGGCATCTCTGCCGCCATGCTCGTTGCCTATCCCGCCAGCATGATGATCAGGCGCTGGGGGGCGGAGAAGGTGAAAGTGGTCTTTGCCGTCTGTATCCTGCTGGCAACCGTTTACTTCACCTTCATGTCGTGGTCCACACCCTCGAAACCATGGCTCGTCGGGGGCATCATACTTCTTTGGGCCTGCTATGGCATGGGGACAGTGGTGGTTTACACGTCGGCCATGTTTTGTGTGAGAAAAGGACTCGAGGGAACCGACTTCACCATACAGATAGTTATCACGCACATCAGCGGACTGCTCATGACCATAGCCAGCGGAAGAATTGCAGACCGATTGGGCTACAATGGCCTTTTCAGCATAGAAACAGCCATTGCCACACTCTCGCTCTGCTATGTAACCTACTTCTTCTGCCGCGCCAGACGTTCTCAAAAGCATATCACAAAACCACATGACCTATGAAGAAAAACATCCTGATTACAGCTCCACGCCACTATACGCAAAGACTGCTAACGGCCTTTGAGAAGTACAAAGAGGAAGCAGAAGTGACCAACATCGCCATGGTAGAATCGACTTTCGACACGGCGAACGATGAGATGCAGAAGCTATGCGCTGACTTGGACATGTTTGATTTCGTGGTATGTCTCAGCCGAAAGGCCGTTGACGCCATGCACAACTGCTGTGACCGTGCAGAACAACTGGGCAAGACGCAGTTCCTGGCCATTGGAAAAGACAACGAATATCTACAAGACGTGCTGGGCGTAACGCCTCCGTTCATCTCAAAAGAGCCAAGTCCCATAGGCATCGCCCATGCGCTGCAAGAGCGTGGCCTCAACGAAGGATGCCGCCTGGCAGCCCTCGCACCTGCGTTTGTTGGCATGGAAGAGCCTCGAACCGTTCCCGATTTCATGGCAAAACTGAGCGAACTGGGTGTACAGGCCCACCGTGTTGATGCCTACGTCAACATGGCAACAGAGCTTTCTGCAAGGAAACAAGCCTACGACCTCATCATCGACAAGCGCATTGACTGCGTAGCCTTTACCAGCGGAAGCGAGGTGATGGCATTCAATGATGGATTGAGGGAAGTGTATGGCACCGATGCCTGTTGTATTCTCAACGATGTGGCCATCGCCTGCATGGGGCCATACACCGCCATGCAAGCCAAGCGCATCGGGCTGAAAGTGGACTGGGTGTCTGCCGAGTTCAACTCTTTTGATGATTTCACAGCCTGCCTCGTTAAGCATTGGCGATAATCAGCAATGAGGCTTCCTTGCTGGCGTGACGACCAGTCTCAAGCTGTAGCTGTACGCTCCTTCATCCACTGCCGTATTTGATTGGTCTGTGCAAGGGTCAAGGAACCCTTGGCACTGAGGCCAACAATTGCCACGACGTACTTCTTTGAGGATGCAGAGTCTGGAGCTTCCTCAACAACGGGAACCACAGCCAATGATTGAACTGATGGATATAAAATGTGTATCTCCTTGGCCATCTCCTTGCTTAGCTGCTCGCAAGATATGTACCGCCCTAAATGTTGACGCAGCTCTTTAAGTTCGGCATCCTGCTGACGGATTATCTCCAATTTCTTCTCATGGCTGTCAACGATGCCAACAACCCGTCCATCCTCCGAGGTATATCCACTCGACTCGGTTCCTTGAATCACCTCAAGCCTGAGAAGCTTCAGTCGCGAATGCCCATTCAACTCTTTCTGCGCAACCTCCTTTTGCTGAGACGTGATTTCCTTGCCACAGTCACGACCTGCAGCACGCTGTCTCCATATAGATGACGGGAAATCACTTGCGTTCCATCCAAGTCAAGACTGTGATGGACAAAACTATTTATCTGGCTTTCCAACAAGCTCTGCCGCATCATGCGCACCGTCATGTAGCCTGCAGGAATCATTGTGAGCACCGCAATGGCCACTATCATCCGATGGACGAACCTGCACCGCTGGGGATCGACGAAATGCTTGCGCTTGAACCGCAACAAGAACACGCCGAAAGTAGTGGCCACAGCAATGAAAACCGTGTTAATGAAATAAAGTAACGTGAGTTCGACGAATTATAAGTGTCTATAAATTTGGTGATTAGCGAAATT
>CAMQBP010000106.1 GCA_946999025.1 uncultured Prevotella sp.
CACCGCTGTAGCCTCCTTTGCTCTGCCAGCCATTAGCTTGCAAACGCAAAGCAAAGACAGGTGAGAATTGATAACCCAGACCAAACTGTGCATTTGGAGACAACAATTTGTCAAACTTAGCTTCGCCAAGAGTGTACTGTGCTCCACCTTGTAAATTTAAGAATGCATGCTTCTTAAATTCATACTTGCTACCCTCTTTATCCATATAAGTTGTTTGTGCTGAAGAACCCAAACTATAAAAGAATATGGCAGAGAATATTAAAATTTTACTTGTTTTCATAAATTAAGATTACTTATAAAGAAAATAATAAATCATTGAAAAACACTTTAATATATAAAAATGTTAATTCTTGATTGCCGTACCTCCTTTGTTGGATGTGTCTGTTATATTATCAACAGTTGTTAGATACCAATGTCCTTCATATCGAACAGGCTTCAAATAAAAATTAAGGGTATTTGGCCGATCATCACCTGCAGCTTTTTCAAATAATACAACATTAATTTTAACAATATTATCCTTATCCTCCAGAAACTGCATTTTCTCTACATCATAACGAACACCTTGCATATTATGCAACGCATTAGCTTGACGTATCGCCATATCACGATTTAATGGAATAATAGAATCACCATTCAAATACGAAAGCATTGACACAGCACCTTTAATATCCTTTTGATTCAACCGATTGATAAATTGACTAACCATATTACTAACCTCAGAAGAGTCCGCGCTTGTAAACGAATCGACTGGTTGAATAATATATTTATCTTCCATCTCCTTCACTGTCTTCTGTCTTTTACAAGAAACAACAAAGAAAAGCACGGAAAACATGCCAAAAAATAGGAAAAATTTCTTCATAATTAAGAATTAAAACAAGAGGGGAGCCAAAACTGCCCCCCTCAGGTTCATAGTTACTTATTGAATAGAACTATATAAGAGATTACTTGAAAGCTTTAGCAGCACCAGAACCAGTTGTCTTGTTCACGGTGATAACAGCCCAAACAACCTGTGTATAGTCCAAATCCTTCTTAACACCACTTGTAGAGAGGTTTGTCATGTTGTTGATCACATTACCCCAGTTGTAGTTGACAGCAATTGGAACGTAGATATGGAAGATCTGGGCACCAGCACCGTTATTGGTGTATTCAATTCTACCGAATTTAGTAAATCCTTGACCTTCGGTCCATACTCCACCAGGGCCAACACCATGAACTTTACTGTTATATACTTCCTGATCTTTACCATTGAACAACTTCAAATATGTAGCCGTTGTTACGGTACCATTAAACTCGTAGCTTGTCAATGAAGGAACATTGTCAATATACTTAAGTTTACCAGCTTTCAAAGCTTTTGCTATAGCATCAGCACCCTTCAATGCATCAGCCTTACGAACGCTTTCTTCAAATGGAGCATCTGTTAAAATCTTTTCACGGATTACAGAAAGGCTGGAGATACCATAGAACTTGTAAGGAATTTCCTTAGTCTGATCTGAGTAACTTGCATCAACAATTACATTATATTCACGCCAATCCTTGATAGTAACCAAATCTTGCAAGTCAACACTTTCCTTATTATTCAAAGCGTCAGTCCATGCAATATTTTTAGCCCAAACATTAATTGGACGCATGAAGCGTACATTGAACTTATCATTGCCCAAAATTGGCACATAACAAGGAGTTTCACTTGCGGTTACACGCATATAAGCGGTAAACGTCTTATCAATGTTGTTTGTCAAATAGTCAGCCTTGATATCCTTACCCATTGCATCGTAACGGCCCATGTTGTTCAAAAGGTCAGTTGCAGCATTGTAGTTGCCACCTTCAAGACCAAAGTAGTGAACAATTGAGTACTTGTTGTCGTCAGCATTCTTGCGCAATTCTACGACCTTCTCTTTCGTTATTGCATTTCCATCTTGGGCTACAGCATAGATAGTATGATTGTCGTCACCAAGTTCCAAAGTCCACTTAGAACCAGAAGCACCACGCACTACCCATTGATTTTTAACTGCACTGATAGTACTATTAACACCCTTCTGTGGCAATACAAATGCAAAGTCTAATGCATTCTTTACATGACCATCTGTATCATAGAAATTACTGAACTTATCCTTTTCACTCTCCAATGTAAGGATAGCCTTCTTGTCAAGCCAGTATTCACGTACGTCCTTATCGAACTCAGTTGCTGTTAATGCGACTTGAGACTTCTCAGCTGGTGTAGGAACGTTTGCATGTACGTCAAGATCAGACTGCATACCGGCAGCATAAGTTGAGTTAAACTTATACCAGTGGTGGAGGTCTTTGTTATTGATAGAACCATAAGCAAAGTGAATCTTGCCTACAGGGAAGTTCAACTTAACCCAAATGCTTGAGCCATTGTTCTTATTGATGAAACGTACCCAAGTGAAGAATACCTTTTGGTTCAATCCCTTAGATGCATAAGTTGCATTAACAGTCTTGATGAAGAGAGCAATCTTCTTTGCGTCCAATCCACCATGGCTCTTAGTCAAGTTCCAGAGAAGAACGTTGGTTTGAGCATCCCAAGAATGAGGATTAGTTGCATTGTCGTGAGGTGTATACCATACCTTTCCGAGCAAATCTTCAGGTTTTGTAGCTAGCTTTGTTACATCAGGTTCTGTATAGCGAACAGCCTCCCAACCAGCTACATAAGGATCAGTACCTGAAGGCATTACTGTGTGACCATCTTTAACCTCAAGGTAGTAAGCCTGCTCAAATTCTTGCTTTGTCATACCGTCGTTGCCCAACTTGTGCAGAATCAAGTTCTCAATCTGAGACCATGTTGTTCTACCTTCGTCACCACAATTCATATAGATGTGATCCAAATCAACCTCAGCCTTCATTCCTTCTGGCTTAGCTGCTACGATACGAACCTTGATATAACCATAAAGTAGAATCTTGCCCTTTGCGTCAACCAAGTCAACACGTACCAATGGCTCACGACCAATAACTTCTTTTTTAGCAACTTGACCCTTGATAGTTGTACCATCAGCATTTACAGAACGAGGAGCGAAAACACCAGATGTCTTATCGCCTATTTGCTCAAAGTGAGCGGTCTCGCTGGTCTTATTAGTACCAAGAATGTAATCTACTGGAGTAAACTCATAGTGCAAACCTAAAGCAGCAAGCTGCTCGTCAGTCATAATCTTGTTCTTTGTTGACTTGCCGTATTTAGCAAACGTGGTATAGTTGTAATGAGTCTCAATGAGAGGCTTCAAATCAATAGTTTCTGTATAAACTACAGAGTGCGATGCTGGCATGGTGATAACACCATTGTGAGCAGGGCTCTTTGGATCTGCAGCGTCTACACAATAATATTTTGTTGTAGCTTCCTGGTTCGGATTGTAATATCTTGTGTACAACCAGTTATCGCGAACCATATTCTTATTCACTGCTTTGAAATAAGAAGGCTGCTTCTCAATAATATCCTCAGGAGCTTTGTCGCCTAAAGCAACCAATGAGTACTCTGCAGGAGTAACAACTGCATAGTCTGATGTTACAGTGAATGCATCTACGCCATCCTTAGCAGGGAATTTAGCTTGTAATGACACGAATGGCAACTTGCCACCGAAAGACTCACCGTCCTCATCAGCCCAACCATACAATGTGCTTCCTGGTTTAGGATCTGTATTAGCAGAACCCAACCAAGCCATGTAGTAACCGTCCAATTGCTTCTTGTTTACATCAAAAGGTACAGCAAGTACACCATCTTTAACCACATTCTTACCACCAGCTTTGTAAGTTGTCTCCAAAGGCTTTGCGAAAGGTTCGCCAGCACGTGTATAAACCTCTGCCTCATTGGTAAAGAAACTAAATTCAGCACCTTCAAGACTTGAGGTAGAAGGATCCATGTGATAGTAAGCCGTAGCTGTAACAGGTACAACGTAGTTTGGTGTAACTACTGGCAACTTCTGAAATACAGTAACCTTTACATCAGGATCACCTGTAGGAGTGTTAACAAGACGGTATGTGAACACTGTCTTGTCACCAAACTCATGAGTACCAGCTACCAAATGAGGAACCTCAATACCAGCAAGACCTTCCCAATAGAAAGCAGGCTTCAACACCAACATAGAGAGTTTCTTGTTAACCAAAACTGTCAAGATGTCAATTTGAGGGCTGAACTTCTTTACCTTAGCATCAAGATTGTTCATCTGTTTCTTCAACTCATCAAGTGACGTTGCATCACCAACACTTGTACCTTTGAGTTCTTTCTTCAAGTCAGCGATAGCTTTCTGCAACTCGGCATTTCCAATCTTACCATCTACTTTAGCTGCAAGATTATCAAGAGCCTTTTGTTGGTTCTCAATATTCTTCTTAGCTGCCTCAATGGCACTTACCAAGTTTTCTAACGAAGTAACTCCTAACTTGTTCAACGAAGCATCAATAGCGTCAATACGCTGAGCAAGCTTTTGAAGGTCTGCCTTGTCAGCCTTGCCTTTCATGGCCTCGTTCACCTTGTCGATAGCCTCTTGAAGAGCATCAGCTGTCACCAATTTAGCCATCTCTTTCTTAAGAGCCTCCAACTTCTCGTTAGCTTCGGTTTTGGTCATGAATGTAGCATGAGCCTCCGTAGCTTCTTGCTTTGCCTTCTCAAGGGCTTGCTGCAACGTCGTCAACTGCGTCTTGAGGGTATTCACCTCAGTTTGAACGCCATTGATGTCGTCATCGTAATCCTTACAAGAAGAAACTGTACCAATGGCACCCAATACAAAGAGGACCATCAGCAACGTACTAAAAAATTTTCTTTTCATACGATATAAAAATTAAATAAAACAATAAAAATTAAAATATATACTTGCTAATATTGCATTGGATTCTGGTCAAGAAACCAACACAAATAATTTTTTCATACCAATAAACGTCATTTATGTACATAGTAACCGTGTTTCAGGCAAATTATTTTGGTGCAAATATATAGATAAATATTAGAACTAACAAATAAAATGCACCTTTTTTTTAATTTAGTCAAAATTTTTATTCAAGCCTTTTTTTATGAAGCAGATTCCGTCAGTTATATTTACATTTCCTGGTAGCTGAATGTTTGTACATGGTTAAGATGACAATATTATCTTCACAAATGCTATTACATCTTCATTAATTATATATAAATTTAACGGAATTGTCTTGTTGTTTTTCATATTTTCTTGAAAATGAAGCTGCCGTCAGCAACTCATTTTATTCATGAATGACGCCCCACTACGCCATGGCTGATTCAATTTCATCCATGGCGGGTGACTGGACATCATTAGAATTCCGCATTCTTCGGTGTACGCGGGAACGGGATGACATCCCGAATGTTCTGCATGCCGGTCACGAAGAGAATCAGGCGTTCGAAACCCAGACCAAAGCCTCCATGCGGGCATGTGCCGTATTTACGCGTGTCGAGATACCACCACATATCTTTCATCGGAATGTGGCGACGCTCGATTTCAGAAGTCAGTTTCTCAAGATTTTCCTCTCTCACCGACCCACCAATGATTTCTCCAATCTGCGGGAAGAGTACGTCTGTACCCTGAACGGTCTTGCCATCCTCGTTAATTTTCATGTAGAAGGCCTTGATCTCCTTGGGATAGTCGTACATGATAACCGGCTTCTTAAAGTGGTGTTCTACCAAGAAACGTTCATGCTCACTGGCCAAGTCCATCCCCCATGATACAGGGAACTCAAATTTATGTCCATTGGCTGCCGCCTCTTCCAGGATTTTGATACCGTCTGTATAAGTCAATCGCACAAAGTCATTTTTCAAAACACCCTGCAACCGTTCCAACAAGGTTTTGTCGATCATCGAATTGAGGAAATCAAGATCATCCTTGCAGTTGTCCAAGGCCCAGCGCACACAGTACTTAATGAAATCTTCCTCGAGATCCATCAAGTCGGGCAAGTCGATGAAAGCAATCTCTGGCTCAATCATCCAGAACTCGGCCAAGTGACGTGGTGTGTTCGAGTTCTCCGCACGGAACGTAGGCCCGAAAGTATAGATCTGCCCCAAAGCCGTGGCTCCCAACTCACCTTCCAACTGTCCGCTCACTGTAAGACTGGTCATCTTGCCAAAGAAATCATCTTCGTAGCGCACCTTTCCATCTTCCCCCTTTTTCAAATCGTTGAGGTTCTGCGTGGTCACTTGAAACATCTCGCCAGCGCCTTCTGCGTCTGAAGCTGTAATCAAGGGTGTGTGAAAATAGAAGAATCCATGTTCGTGGAAATATTGATGGATGGCGATGGCCATGTTGTGGCGGATGCGCATCACGGCACCAAAGGTGTTTGTGCGTAGGCGCAAGTGGGCATGCTGACGCATGTACTCAAACGACTGTCCTTTCTTCTGCATGGGATAGTCGCTGCCACACAAGCCATAAACCTCAATATCCTTGCATTGGATTTCCACACTCTGTCCTTTTCCTTGGCTCTCTACCAAGGTACCGGTGACACAGAGGCATGCGCCTGTTGTAATACTCTTCAACGTATCGGCATTGATCTTTGACGGATCAACGACAATCTGTATATTCTTGATGGTAGAGCCGTCGTTCAAGGCAATGAAATCTACTGCCTTACTACTGCGATGGGTACGCACCCATCCCTTTACCACCACTTCTTTTCCAAAGTCGGTGCTC
>CAMQBP010000107.1 GCA_946999025.1 uncultured Prevotella sp.
GATAAATAGAATCTTCTTCGTCATGTCCTTGTTTGGCGTTTACTTGTTTAATGGTGGCAAAATGGCTGTGATATGCAAATCATCTGCATTGCAGCTTACAACATCTGCCCACTGCAAAGATACGAAAAATAATCGAATTACTGGCGATAATTCTCATAATTCGGTGTTCGAGCCATAGCAATTTGTTATTTTTAAACTTTGAGCGTGCTACCAGTCTTTACATTCATTATCCGCTTCAATATGATAAATGCCTGTGCAGCATCAACATGTTGTACAGGCATCTATGAATAGGTATCATGGGGTAGGGTTAATGTTTGTCTAATAATTCTTGCAGGTACTTACGCGTTTTAATGACGTAATCATGTTTGGCCCCATTCAATTCACACTCAATGGTCAGTGCACCCTGAAATCTTTGTTTCTTGAGTTCGGCAACAACAGCCGGAAAGTTCACAAGTCCGGTTGGGATAGGCACTTCTGCTCCCAATTCATACGGATTGTTCGGGTCTGGATATTTTCCGTCTTTGGCATGGAACTCCTTGATTAGATTGCCGAATTGGCGTACGGCATCCAGCGAATTGGCTTTGCCATACATCAACAGGTTTGCCAGGTCGCAATTGATGAACACGTTGCCCGTGCCAATATCTTTGAGGGCACGAATCAGTGTTGTTGGTGTTTCCTGACCTGTTTCGAAGTATATCATCACACCGCGCTGCTTGGCATAGTTCGCCAAATCTTTCATAACTCCGATGAAATCTTTGTATTGCTCGGAAGAGGGATCCTCTGGAATAAACCCAAAGTGGGAGTGCATGGCAGGAACCTCTGCCATTTGACAGAAATTGATCATCTCGTGGTACACCTTTATCTTCTCTTCTCTCTCATCCTTCGGAACCAGACCGATGGTGGCTGGCCCATGTCTGAAATTCCACTGGCTCTTACTGCCGGGCACACCGACAACCGTTGTCACCTTGATGTTGTGCTTCTTTGATGCAGCCTTTACCTTTTCAGCAAACTCTTTCGTAAGTGTATTCTTGCTATAGTTTAGTTCACATGATCCGAATCCCTGGTCGTGCAGGTCTTTAAAGCTTTTGTCGATGTTGCTCAAATCATATTGTATCACACCGATTGTGATTTTGTTTTGTGCCTTGATGGCTGGACATAGTAGCATAAAAGTAAAAATCAATAAAGAAAATTTTAATCTCATTGTCTGATATCAATTAAGTTAGTATAATGCGAATGTCGCAAAAAAGGAAAGGCACAAAAGAGCTTTTAGGTCTTTTGGCCTCCCTTTTTTGGATGTATTGTCGAAATTTGTCTACTGCTCCATAGTAGGATTAAAGGTTCCGCCCCAATTGTTGTTTTGCTCAAGGTTTGGATTCTGGTCGATGTTGCTCTTTTGAATCGGGAAGAAATAGAATGTTTCCTTGATCACAAATTCTCTCTCTGCTGCTTTGGTCAACGGAATCTGATGGATTACATAACGGAAATCACCAGTGGTCAGTTGATTGTTGTTGGTCTTTTCCCGCGCAACGTTCAGATCCATATCCGTTCCGTCTGGGTTGATGGCGATTGCCTCGATACCGTGCTTGGTCCATCCTGCCAACTTCATCATGTTGCGCGTACGACGCAAGTCCCAGAAGCGATGTCCTTCATAGCATAACTCAATCTCTCGCTCGTCCAAGATGGCCTTGCGTATAGCCTCACGACTTCCCACATTCAATCCGTACAATCCATCCGCTCCAGCTTCGATACCAGCTCTTTTGCGAATTTGCTTCAACATGTCAATAGAGATTTCCGAGTGTCCTGTCTCATTGGCTGCCTCGGCATAGATGAACATCAGTTCGGCAAAGCGCATGTAGATATAATCGATGTCATAGGTAAGCACCGTTGCCTGCGTCAGTGACATATCAGCAGCTTTATAGTTGTAGAAGCCGCTGTACGAGTCATTGTTCACAGCATTGGTATGTGCTGCCGGGTTGATGCCGTACTGGTCGTCAGCATTGCAGATGCCCAAAGCATTGTACTGCCTGTAGCCAGAGGCTTTACCTGCAACTGGATATTTAGCTCCATTGTAGAAGCACACCTGATTAAAGCGTGGGTCTCGGTTCTTCCAGAATGATTTCAGCAAATCCTGTTCGTTCCCAACATAATATTTTCCTGTTGGGTCATCAAACCGTTTGCCATCCAGCATGGGGAAATCTTTCACAAACTCCCAAGTAGGATTGCTGTAGTTTACTCCCCGGCTGATGGAGGCAGGACGGGTTCCAGCAGCCCAAGAGGCTACCTTGTTTGGATTTGAGTAAATAATTGGGAAGATTACTTCCGGTCCTTTTTCTTGGAGCCAGATATCAGCATATTTTGGTGTCAAAGCTATGCCATTGGCCACACAAAAGTCATACGCTTCTTTTGCAGCGACATACGCTTCTTGCCAGTAGGCGTTTTGATATGGCTTGCTTGGATTGAACTGTGGAGAGCATTTCAGCAACAGTGTCTTGGCTTTCCACGCTTTTGCAAAGCACTGGTCAATACGCCCGTAATCACTCGAAGAGGCCGGAATCTTGGCTGGCAACAGAGAGATGGCCTTATCCAGGTCTTCTACCATTAACTGGAAACACTCTGCCGTAGAGTTGCGCTTGACTTTTAAGTCATCCTTATCTTTGTCCTGTGGAACCTTGATATAGGGAACGCCACCATGATGGAGTACCATCCAGTAATAGTTAAAGGCACGCATGAAATAGACTTGACCCAACAGATTGTCGCGTACGGCTTTATCGAGAGACTGATTGTTTTCCAGATTGGCTATTGCCTCATTAATATGGCGTACAGCGGTGTAAGTCCACTTTTTGTAAGCCCCGCCAGTTTCAGTAATTGTTCCCAGATACCAGGGCATGCCGGTCAGGATATCCGAATTGGCATCTGCGTTTGTCCTCCATCCGTCGAAATTCTCTGCATAGAGATTGTTCACATAAGCCGTTGCCAGGTTGACATCGTTCCAAACCACAGATTCGTCGTAACTGTCAAGATTCTTGATGTCCAGCGTGTCGCAACCGGTCATCAATCCGCTCAATGTGAAAAGTACACCTATAAGTATATTTTTGGAATTATTTTTTTTCATATTCTTTCAAGTTAAAAAGTGAAGTTAAGGCCAAATGAGAAAGTCTTCATCAAAGGATATGAATCATAGTACTTTTGCTCGGGATCCAGAAACTCTGTCACGGCAGAAATACAGAATAGGTTAGTGGCATTGGCAAACACCTGTGCGTTCTCGATTCCTAATGGACGGAGAATGCTTTTTGGCAGGTCGTAGCCGATATTCAAGTTCTTCAGTCGGAGATAGGCACTGTTGCGCATCCAGAAACTTGTGTTCCCGGCTCCCGATTCGTACCAGCTCTTACCTACGATACGCGGATAGACACCCTTTGGATTCAGGTCGGGATCATACACCTTGTTGCTCGTCCAGATGGGAAAATAGGGGCGCACGGCACCGCCATGTTGATAGAAGCCGCCATCGACGCCACCAACAAACCGGTCGTACTTTCCTACGCCTTGAAAATGAATGTCTACCGTGATGCCATTCCATTTGACATGGCCGCCAAAGCCGTAGTTGATACGTGGCGTGCCGTTCTTGCTCAGCAAGTTGTACGCATCGTTACCGTCAATCTTGCCGTCAGGCCCTTCTGAGTAGCCATCGCCGCGGGTGTCTTTGTACAGGATGCCACCCAGATACGGATCGCGTCCATACTGCTTGAAGCCTTTGGCTTTCAGCGCATCCACTTCCGCTTGGTCTGTCAACAGGTGGTCAGCGATCAAGCCTGTAAGTATCCCGGCAGATTTGCCTACCCTCGACAATGCCTTCAGGTTTCCTGTTTTGTAGGTAGCCGATTCGTCCAACACGTCCCAGCGGTCTCGAGCATAACCCAAATTCAAGTAAACGGAATAGTCGATTGAGCCATTGGCGGCCTTGTCCATCCACGTCAAAGCCAATTCTCCACCTCTCCACGAACGCTCAGCATAGTTCTCTGGAGCCAGGCTCTGGCCGTAGGTGTTAGGAAGGGTCACGGTGCGAGCTCCCAGAATATCGACCTCTTTTCGGTAAAAGGCATCAAACGATCCTGAAAGGCGGTTGTTAAAGAACCCGAAATCTATACCAATGTTGTAAGTCGTTGACGTGGCCCAGGTCAAAGTTGGGTTAGGGGTCGCACCAGCAACGATGGTATTGGCTAGATTGTTGCCGAACACATAAGTGCTGCCTGTACTGTATTTCTGTAAATAAGAGAACCTTTGTATTTCCTTATTGTTTACATTCAGGTCGTTACCGGTCGTTCCATAGGATGCACGCAGCTTTAAGTTGCTCAGCCAGTCTGCAGTGGGTGCCATGAAGGATTCCTGGCTCAACCGCCAGCCAGCCGAAACCGATGGGAAGAATCCCCATCGGTGTCCTTCGGGGAACAAGGTGTTTCCATCGTAACGGAACGAGAACTCGGCAATATATTTCTGGTCGAAGTTGTAGTTGAAACGGCCAATCCACGACAGACGACCTCCGGTATACTCCCGGGCATCGCCCCAGCGGCGTTCGGCATCTTTGGAGAAAACAAACATCTGGTCGATGTGGGTGGCAGGATCCTCGGCCTTGGCCTCGACATATTCTCCGCCGTTGGATGCCTGCTCAAACACCATCATGCCAGACACTTCATGCTTGCCGAACGTTTGGTTATAATTTACAAACCAGTTGAACTGCTCATTCCACAGTTGTCTGGTCTGGTATTCCAGATTCTCGTAGTTGTTGGAGAAGTTAAATATGTTGTATTCGTTCAGGTTCAAAGGGGCTGGCAAGAAGCGGTTTCCTTTCGAGTCGGCTTGTTGGAACTTGTAGTTTTTCTGATAGGTCATGTATCTTTTTCTTGAATAATCATACCCGATATAGTTGCCGACGACTTTCGTACTCAGTCCTTTTAGAATGAATCCCAGGTCAAAGTTAAATGATAAGATGCCTGTCATACTGCGGCGGCGTGTCTTCAGATAGCGGTTGCCTATCACCTGGTCTACTGGGTTCCATCCCTGCCATGAGCCATAGTCTGGATAGATGGGGTAGTCTGTTATCGTGGATGAGGGACTGCCATCCAGGTTACTATAGAAAGGAGTTGTCTTCAAGGCGTTGAACGTACAGCGGTACAAGTCGTAGATTGCCTGGTCATCGTCACCTGAGAATGGCCAGTAGAAGCGTTTATCGTTCGATTGGTATGCGCTGATGTTCATGTCCATCTTGATGTATTTGCTCAGATCCACAGATAGGTTTGAGCGTAGCGAGAACCTTTTGTTCTCTAATGTCACATACGAACCTTCCTCTGCCAGAAACGATCCCATGACGTAGTACTGCACTTTCTCACTGCCACCTCTGGCACTCAAAGAATGCTTTGTGTTCCACGGATCCTGCCATATATAGTCGTTCACATTATAGTTGATGTGATTGTCACGAAAGTAGGCATACTCTGCTTCACCGTTTGGCTCTTTCAAACCCTGAAAGCGGGCTACGGCGTTTTGGTAGTCCAGCTCGTCAATGGCTGTCCATCTGTCAGCGAACAGTTGCTGCGTGGGTTTGCTGAAGGCATACGATCCTTGATAGTTGAACACGGGCTTCTGGTTTTTCACACCACCTTTAGTCTTTACCAACACCACACCATTACCAGCAGCAGAACCGTAGATGGAGGCTGTGGCTGCGTCCTTCAAAAAACTAATCTGATCAATCTCGTAGGCTTCAAGATGGTCAAAAGCCTCTTTATTGCGGATAATGCCGTCAATAACAAACAGGGGCTCGCCAAAACCACCACGCATGCGAATCTCAGATGTTGCACCCATCAGTCCCGAATTACCAGAGATGGTGGCACCAGGGGCACGTCCGGCCAATGAGTTGGACAGGTTGGTGTTGGGTATCTCGGAAAGCTCATCGGCTTTTACGTTCGAGATGGCGCCGGTCATGTTGACCTTCTTCTGCACGCCATATCCCACGACGACTACTTCTTCCAACTTCTGTGTGTCCTGATGCAGTGTGATCTTGTAAGTGCCTTTATCGGCTGTCACCACAACCGTTTGGTCCAGGAAGCCGATGTAGGAAACCAATAGCGTCGTGCCATTTGTAATCTTACTTAGGGTAAACTCCCCGTTTACATTCGTAATAGTGCGCACCGTTGGGTCGTCTTTTGCGATAATGCTTGCGCCGATAATCGGCAATCCGGCATCGTCGACAACTGTGCCTGTAATCATTTTTCGCTGCTGTTGATTCATGAATTCAACAGATTTGATCTGGTCACGATTGACTTGTATAGCTTTGGCCTCCGTTTTTAGATTCAGTGATCGTTCCAAACTTCCATACAAGACATCTGCGTCGCTTGTCGCCTTGACTGGCGATGAAGCCGACAAAAACATTGCTAATACAGCAATGGGTGCTTTTTCAATCATACATGTGGTTCAATAAGGTTAGTATTCAGTTTTAGATTATAAATTCTGTGTGTTTCGGTGATTACATCATAAGCTGTCGTTTTGAATTAATTATTAATGTAACGTGAGTTCGACGAATTATAAGTGTCTATAAATTTGGTGATTAGCG
>CAMQBP010000108.1 GCA_946999025.1 uncultured Prevotella sp.
ATCAATACACCCACATAGAGCCGTACCTCCCACTTCGAGGTATGGCTTTATGTTTTACACTCCATCAGATAATTTACCAAGTAGGCAATACCGCCAAAGAGCAGCCACAAGACATACAAAAAGCCTTGAATCATCCAACCTATCAGCTGGAAGATGGCTCTGAACAGGATATATACGAAGAGAAATACTTGCATCTTAAAACATTATTAGCCATACCAAAGATACGAAAAATATCTGAGTAAAGCAAATAATATAGCACCTAAAGCATTGACAATCAGTAAGTATTTCGCGATTTAACAATCTCGTAATATCACTACCTCACGGCTTCGGTTCTTCGTCTTTTCTTGAAGAAGCGGACTCGTAGCTTCGGTTTTTCCTTATATCGCTAAATCGGGTTTTCATTATCCCGATTTCACGATAATTTTTTCTTGAATTAGTTATCGAAGGACACCACAGTCCATCATTTCTTGCTAACTTTATGTCAGACAAGCAAGTGGCAGGACTACATTTCCCTTACGAAGTTTGGGTAGCAAGTTGTACTTTTGTGCGGACAAAAGTGACTTGCCAACTCTGTCAAGTTGGGGATTATTCTTCGCAACTCAGAATATAAACAGAAGAATATGGAACGGAAAACGAAAAGACTCTGGATAAGGATTTCTGCACAGGATGCCGAGCTGATTAAACAGAAAGCTACTAACTACAAAACGGTAAGTAGCATGATTTGGGATGCTATCAAGCAGTTTGACGATGTTGGCACGAAACGTAAAATCGCCACGCTCAACGAGATGATGACCTTCTACAAAAAGTATCAGCAGGACTTGTCATGGATGGGCGGTAACTTTAACCAGGTGGTCAAGCGTGCCAACGAACTGGCGATAGCCAATGAACTGACACTTCCCTATTTTGAGAGGGTGCTTTATCCTCAAATCATGGAGCTGCAAAAGCTCTTAACAGCGATAAAACAGGAACAGCATCAGATAGCCAAACGATTAACACGTTAAGACGAAAAATCGTAATCGGTAAATACCGATTTATCAATCCCATCTTTTCACGAACACACAAGAAAACGATGATAGCAACCATACTACCCTCCAGCACGACATTCCATGCCGTCGAGTACAACGAGCGAAAGGTGGCCAAAGGTCAGGCCGTGCTCCTTGAAATGCAGAACTTCGGTTATGTGGGAGTCGCTGATAGCTACTCTCCCGAACAACTGCAACAGTACCTGATGGACTACTCGGCAAGAAACGAACATATCCGCAAGGCGCAGTTCCATGTTGCTATCTCCTGCCGGGGACATGAATACTCTCAGGAGCAGCTTCTGGATATTGCCCACTGGTATCTCCATGAAATGGGCTATGATGATGAAGGCCAGCCGCTTCTTATCTATGCGCACAATGACACCGACAATAATCACCTTCACATCATCACCAGTCGGGTGAATCCTAACGGGCAGAAGATAGACCACAACCATGAGCGCATCCGCTCGCAGGAGGCTATCAACAAGATTGTTGGCGAAGATGAAGAACTGCGTGCCAGCCTGTTCTTAAAGGAAGCCCTCGGTTACAAGTTCAATTCGCTCACTCAATTCAAAGCTATCATGGAAGCATCCGGCTATGAATGTTTCGAGCTTGACGGCAACCTCGAAATAGCACGCAGCGGTCGTGTACGCACCAAGATTACTAAGGATGACTTGATAGCAGGATTTTCAACCATTGATGAAAAGGAGACCTACAAACGTCGTAGGCAGTTGGGGGCTATAATGAAAAAGTACCGTAACATGGTTTCCAGCCGTGGCGAGTTGGCGGACATCATGCAAAAGAAATTTGGTGTCTCGCTCATCTTCTTCGGTTCAAAGGACAAGCCATACGGTTACATGATAGTGGATCATCACAAACAGGTGGTGTATAAAGGTGGCAGCGTACTCTCCATCAAACAGCTGCATCATTTCATGAGCGAAGAAGAACGAGTCAATAAGGTGGAACTCTATGTGGATGCTATGCTGGAGGAGAATCCCCGAATGATTGCCTACGAACTTAACAGAATGTTGTGGCGACAGTACGGCACCCGCATTGCCAAAGGTCGTTTCAAACTACTTGGTGGCAGGGAGATTGCTCTAAGCGATAGCGTGCAAAAGGTATTGAAATTCAATTTCATGTTACGCCGTGTTCAGGCTTTCAGCCCTACCAACGAGGCGGAGCGTGATATTCTCTGCCGTATCTGGAAGATAGAGAATCCCAACCTTATACATATTGAGCCAAATGGTATCTGCAATAATGGCTTTGCCGTTGAAACGCTGAAGAGCCTTGCTGAATCGACCAAGAAACAAGACTTGGTTGCCGTATTAAAAGAAAATGACCTCGCCATTTTTAGGCAAGGTAACGAATATTATTGTGTCGATTTCACACACAGGTGCATCTTCAATTTAGCTTCAGAAGGCATCGACTTCAAGTCCTTGCTCCCAACTCTGCAAGAACTCCAACCTATGCCGACCCAAAGTTCCCGCCATTCTAATAATATTCTGGGTAACGTCCTTTCGCATCAGGCATCGGTTTCCGACCGTAATGCCGAATGGGAAGTGGGCAGCAATGGTGGCTATGAGGTGGACGGTGAGTGGAAACTGAAGAGATAAGATACAAAAAAGAGCCAACAAAGATGATTTGCTAAACCCGATTACGGTGCTACTCTTTCATCTTTGCGGCTCAATATAGTCATTTATTCAAACGCAATGATAGGCACAGTGTGCACACCAGCTTTACTCTCATAGCTATATGTACCTATCTGCATTGCAGACTTTCCTTTAGGAATAGTAACGATCTGCCCGTCATAGAACTGTTCATTTTCTTCAACAACAAGAAATACAACAGGCCCTGTAAAGGTGCTGACATAATCCTTTACCTCACTTGTTGCAAGTGCTCCATCTTCAAAGCTCTGAAATACTTCAAACTTGTTTGCAACCGTAAACTTTGTCTTTTGTTTAGCCATTCTTATCCCAGACTGCTCAGGTGTACTCTGCATTTTGGAGTAAATAAAGAGACCTCCAAATGTAATAATACATCCAACAAGAACACCTAATAAAAATAATAATCCTTTTTTCATACTTCTTTAATATTTCAATGGGATTAACTATAATCGTAAAAGTTTCGATGTGTCTTCCTTTTTTGAACAGGACTCGTTCCTACCATTCCACTTTCAAATCCTTAAACATAACGGATTCTTTATTCTCTCCATTGAGGACATCAAAGCGCAGCAGTTTGATTTCCCTCACCTTATCTATATCCACATCATTGAAGATGATACGACCGTTGGTTGGGGTATCATTGAATACCCTGACTATCACATCATTACCCACGGTAAGGTTCTCTGTTTTCTGTCGCTCTCCATACAAATCTACATAGGAGGCTTCATAACCGGCAATAACCATATCCACCATTTCATTTGTAGTGAACATTTGAAAGACAGCTGTGATGGTCTTTTCAGCCTTGTTTCCCTTCACTGAGATCAGCTTGTAGGTTACTCCATTGCTACCCTGTGTCGTCGTGATGGCCTTGCCAAAGTCCATCGCCTTACGCAGATCGATATTCAGCTGCTCCACCTCACTCACACGCCTGGAAAGTCCGTTCAACTGTTGCTGCTGAGCTTCTATCTTTTGTTTTAAATCTGCGATCTGGCTTTCAATGGTTTGCTGCGCCATCGCTGAAACCGACAGCATCAAGGTACATACGACGACTAATAGTTTCTTCATAGATGGGATAGTTATGATAATGATTTTGATTTCCAACGACAAAGATAATCAATTCTTCGTACATTCTCTTTTGGCGACTTAAAAAACTATCAACCTTATGATTTTCCATCCTCTGCGAATCTTCGACCGTTAATCTATCTTAATCTTCATTTTGTGCTTGATTTTAGGGCAATCCCCACACATCGCTTTCTCTAATCATACTTCTTATTACATTTACACAAAGGCACATTAACCATCTATAAATGAGACCATTCAAGGTTGAAATCCCATTTGCAGGTATGAGATAGAAATGTTATCTTTGTCCATGATTTCACGATTTAGCATCTTCCTCATTTACCTAATTCGCAAGATACCTATTTCTCGAAATAATGCTACTGGGGCCCAACTCCATTTGATAACCGGCCTTCCAAAAAGGAGTTTGTTATTATCACACAACTAATAATAACTTCGACAATGAGAGACAATATCATGATCACCTTTGGCGATATTCTTTTGGCGTATCTGGCCAGCAAAGTCGTACAATCCACCAAACAGGTAAGCATGGATTTGTTGTAAGCCCTGCGCAGTTCCCACTTCGATGGTTTGGAGCAGTGTACTATCCCATAGCTGATAAGCCTTATCGCGGCTCTTGCTGTCGAGTTGATTCTCTCCAGTGATAAGCCACTTGGCGAAGGTCATGGCATGGCGGCTGGGAGTAGCCTCCATGAGTTGAAACATATCGCTTTGGGGCAGGCAGTCGGTGAGATAACGCTTGCCATCAGCAGCCATTATTTTCAGTTGAATACAATTTGTAGCCAACTGATTTCCCTGCTTTTTTAGCCTTGTTTTTAGGACGCTCCAATACTTTCTTGGATTCTTACTTTCCGTTAGCACCGCTATCACATCCACAACAGCGAATAGCCAACGGTTTCCTTCTTCATCCCAAGATGCACGTATCTCTTGGTCGTTGAAGAAACGAATAGAGACTTTATGCGGATGGTTAGAGTTTTCTGCCATGACTATTCCTCCTCTTTACCGTTTAAAGTGACTTTCAGTCCGAGATGAAGCACGGCGGAAACCTTGTCAAGGAACTGCTTTTTCATGGGGTTATTGCTATGCGTTATCAGCAGCCAACCGCCACCCAAATCCTTTTGGCTCTTGCCATATTTCTCATCCCTTCTATTGGAAATGACAGGCACCTTGCAGAATTTCAAGTTATAGTCTTCCACCACTTTACGCACTTCGGCCACGCCAATCTTCTTGACTACTTTCACAAACGTTTCTACGGCAGTTTTCTCTGTAATCTCAGTGCCATCGGGGAAGATGACCGATAAATCGCGAGTCGGGCCACGCTCTATCTTATCATCTGTAGCCTTTTGCTCATGACTGGAGTGTGAAACCTCAGGGTCGAGTACAATCTCTTTGACATCATCCAGTTCAGCCGTGAAGTTACGCTTACGGCTGAGGTGTACGCTGAGCGGTTGCCCAGGTACATAGTCCACTACCAATACCAATTCACGTTGCACTGGTTTTAATGCAGGTTCGATGGTTTTGATCAATACCGGAAGAATTTCCTTCTTGATGATTTCTTCTTCAAGTTCGCTGGCCTTTTGCTCAAGGTCATCGTGCACCGGAAGTCCTTCTTTGCGAAGGGTTTCCATGGCTTTATATAGGTCGTCTAATCTGCTCATAACCCTTTCATTGATTTTATATGGATTTCTATTTTATCCACAAACAAGGTGCATTCAGTATATATGCGCAACAATGCATCATCTAATCCCAACTTGTATCTATTGCAGTAATACCTAATAGCATGGATAAGACTACCACATATAAACTGGGCTTTGTATGCATATAATTTAGTTTGATATGGAGAATAGACTGCGTTGTGTGCAATTAAATTTCTAAGCCTATAAATAAGAGTCATATCGTTGCATACTTGTTTTTTGAAATCCACAAGCCCTTTTTTGTCCTTGTAAAACTCTTCAAGGCGAATCAAATCGCTTTTATAAACTTCATCGTTCATTTCAGCAATAATGTTGGGCAAGTTCTTAAACAAAGCAGCCAATTCAATTCTCTCACCAGCATTTAAATTAAGGCGTGCTGACTCAATTGTGCCCGATGATAAATCAAAATAATTATCATGGTTTTGCGTACTCTCCACAAGATGGATGTAGTTGCTCTTAGCTAAGGAGTAAAATGCATTTTTAGATATAATCAAAGAGCATAATAATTTCGAAAGGTTGAGAATATTACGCTCCTTTTCATTTGGAATAATATTGGCTCTTATAGACTCCTCTACTTTGAGAATACTTTCTATTGCAATCCAGCTATACAACAATTTATCTTCCATATTACTCGATTCAACAGCCTTCTTATGCCAGTGAATGGCATTAGATATTGTACGAAAACAGTCCTCTTCTATTGCTTCTGAAGCAGAGAGGTCATTTAGAAAATCTGGAAGCTGATCTGATATTCTTGTAATATTATAGGACTCAATGTCTCGGTAGAAAGCTGCTTTTTCTAAATCATCAGTTACTGATTCAGAGAATCCACATTCCTTTCCATCAATTGCGATAGCAGCATATTGATTACTTATAGAGATCTTTGTTGACGTTTCAATATTCAATGATAAAAAGTCCACAACACGATTTGCTATAACCCTTGCTGAGTTTACTGACGTATGAAAGAAGCGATGGTTTACAGGCACAGCTATATTGACAAAAGTGGATGTACTGTCGGCATCTTCGATCTTACAAAGATGTGTCTCTTTCAAATATGTCGCTTTATCAATTGAGTATAGATGAAAAATATGTATTTATAACCATAGAACAACCAAAACTAATCAGAAATATCCGAGTGTA
>CAMQBP010000109.1 GCA_946999025.1 uncultured Prevotella sp.
ATATCTTGCGACCGTTCGTGACCACAACACCCTTGTAGTTCTTGCTCACCTGCCGGCCACTGAGGTCGTATATTTTGCCATCACCCACCTTGCCGGCAGCCGTCACATGGTCAATGCCGGTTGTCTTGGCTGTGAAGTAACCCGTGGTGGGGTTCGCCATCTCGATACCGGTTTTGCTGGAATCATACGCCGCGCCCTCTCCTTTCAGCTTGGGGCAGAAAGTAAACATTTGGCCATGGTTTTCTACCTTGCCGCCCACGCTCCAATCATCGTTGCAGTAGATGGTGGTCAGGGAACTGCAGTTATAAAACATGGCGCCCATAACGGTAACGTTTGCTGTATTGAAGTTAGTCAAGTCGAGCGATGGCAGGGAACTGCAGCCCATGAACATGTAGCTCATCTCGGTAACGTTTGCAGTATTGAAGTTGGTCAAGTCGAGCGATACCAGGGAACTGCAGTCCGCGAACATGCCGTTCATCCCGGTAACCTTTTCTGTATTGAAGCTGCTCAAGTCGAGCGATGTCAGAGAACTACAATCACTGAACATGCCGCCCATCTCGGTAACATTCGCTGTGTTAAAACTGGTCAAGTCGAGTGATGCCAGGGAGTAGCAGTCCGCGAACATGAACCTCATGTTAATGACGTTTTCGGTATTGAGGTTTCGTGTGTCCTTGATGTCCTGCATTCTCATGCAGTATTTGAACCAACGGCTTGTGAAGGTGGGGCGGTAGTCGGCAAAGGACACATCGAACACAGCGTGCTTGATCTTTTCCTGAGGTTTAGTGAAGTCTCCTGCCCAGCCAGGAGTCGCATCTGTTGTTGGCACGTCGTACTTGGTCCCCGGACGTGTGCTGCGCAGGTTGTCGTAGTAGAACGTGAGCGTGGAGTCGGCCTCGGTTAATACGGCGTAGGCCTCTTGTGCTGCCATGGGCAGGCTACCCGCGGTCGCCACAAGGGCGACAAGGAGTGAAAGTAAATGCTTTTTCATATCCGTTGGTTGTTAAGTGAATAATCCTGTCTGAAACGAACGGTATCGGCAATTGCGTGCCACTTACAAGGTTTAATTTTTCCAAAGATAGGCAAAATATTTTATAATGCCAGCATGCCACGCAGTTTTTTTTCATTTGATTCATCATCATGCAATTTTCCTGTCCCTGAAACGTTGCCTTGGGCTAAAAGCTTTTGGGTCTGCAGCCCGTATCGTTCCCCAATCTTTTCCACAAAATGTGGTATGATAGATTAACCTTGAGTTCGGGATTATTTTTTATTTATTTTTGCTTGTTTTAAAACTTTTTTCCCTAACTTAGCACCCAGAATCATTAACCAACTAAAAATCTTATGAAAAAAGGAAAGCAAAAACTACTTTATGCAGCACCTCTGTTAGTAGGTCTGCTCCTAACGAGCGAGAATGCTTTAGCCATCCCTGCAGAATCGCTTGCAGCAAAGCATTCCACCATGCAGCAAACCAACCAGGTGAGTGGTATTGTGACAGATAAAAACGGTGAGCCGCTGATAGGAGTAAGCGTATTAGAGAAAGGTAATGAACGCAATGGCGTGATTTCCAATGCTGAAGGAAGATTCACGCTCAACGCGCCGGCTAATGCTGTGCTGCTTGTATCTTACATCGGCTACAAGCCTGTAGAGGTTCCTGTAAACGGACAGATTAGCCTGAAGATAACATTGCAGGAGAATTCAGAAGCCCTGGATGAGATTGTCGTAATCGGATATGGTACTGTCCGCAAGGCCGACCTGACAGGCTCTGTGTCTGTGATGAGCAGCAAGGCCTTCAGAGACCAGCCAATCACACAGGTATCTGACGCTTTGCAAGGCCGCATGTCGGGTGTAAACGTCATTAGCGACGGAATACCAGGCGGTGCAGTAAAGATACGTGTACGAGGAACAAACTCAATAAACAAGAGCAATGAGCCTCTCTATGTAGTAGACGGAATGGTAAGAGAATCAGGGCTTGAAGGTATCAACCCCGAAGACATAAAGAGCATGCAGGTGCTCAAAGATGCATCGTCAACGGCAATCTACGGATCACGCGGAGCAAATGGTGTCGTCATCATTACGACAAAAGGCGGCGTGAAAGGCCAGAGCAGCATTACATTTGACGCTGCTGTAGGCGTGTCCAACGCCACACGTCTGCCGAAAATGATGGACACAAAGAGCTATGCCCAGGCACTCATTGACTATGCCGGAATCAACGAAAACGATATGAAGCCATACTTAGACGGAACAAAACCAGGCATCGACTGGGTTGACACCATGTTCCGCACTGCCCTCACACAGAACTATAAACTTGTGTTCTCAAAAGGTGCCGAAGGCTTGCAAAGCTATATCTCAGCCAACTACATGAAGAATGAAGGGCTATTGGACAAATCAAGCTACGAACGCTATGCGGCAAAGATAAACCTGAAAGCCTCGATGACAAAATGGCTGGACGTCACATTTGATGTCAATGCCTCAAGAGGCGTCAGGAAAGGTATCGGAGAATTGGTAATGGCAGGATACAACCCGCTTTGGATAGCTTTCAACTCTTCACCGACCATGGAGATGAAAGACAAAAACGGCAACTATAACCACGACCCATACTGTACGATACAGAACAACGCCTACAGCGTGATTGCCGGAGGACTCAGCGACCGATACAACGATGTGCTGAACGGACGTATTGACTTAAAGTTCAATCTTCTCAAAGGGCTCACATTCACAACAAGCAACGGCATTGACTACTACAACAATACAGGGTACAACTTCTCGCCGAAAGCCATGGACACCGACCATAAGAAAAACAGTATGAGCAACGGAAACATTCAGCGCATATTACTTCAGTCGGTGAACAACCTCACATACATGAACTCATGGAACGACAAACACTTCCTCACGGCAACAGCTGTATGGGAAGCAACCAAGAGCGGAGTAAGAAGCATGAGCATCAACGGCTCAGACATAAATGTGGAGTCAGTGGGATACTGGAACATAAAGAATGCATCTACACGCGATGCCGACAACAATATCACAGAGTGGTCACTACTCTCCGGAGTAGGCCGCGTGATGTACAACTTCGACAACCGGTACATGATAACTGGAACATTACGCGCCGATGGCTCGAGCCGATTCTCTAAAAACAAATGGGGCTACTTCCCCTCTGCAGCATTGGCATGGACAATATCCAATGAGAAATTTATGGAGAGCCTGCGCAGCGTTGTCAGCAACCTCAAACTCCGCACAAGCTATGGTGTGATTGGAAACCAGGACATATCGCCATACTCTACATTGGGACTGCTGGGCACAACAATGACATACTTTGGCTCGAAAATAGGTACAACCGGATATTGGACAAACAGTCTCGCAACTCCGGATATCAAATGGGAAAAGACCAACCAGTTCGACATAGGATTCGACCTTAGCCTGTGGGACGGACGCATAGATATGAGCTTCGACTACTTCAACAAACAAACTTCCGATGCACTGCTTACAACTTCACTCGCAGACTATCAGGGAGGCAATACATACCTGATTAATGCAGGCAAGGTGGAGAACCGCGGTTTCGACATCTCACTTACAGCCAACATCATAAGCAATAAAGACTGGGGTTGGAGCACGACACTTAATGGAACATACCTTAAGAACAAAGTCAAGAAGCTGACGGCACAACAGCCTATCATCTACGGCGGCTCATTCCAGTCTATTATTGAAAACAGCTCTATCATCAAAGAGGGTGAAGCCATTGGTACATTATTCGGCTACCGCTGGGCTGGCATTGACACAGATGGTTACGACACCTATTATACAGCATCAGGAGCAATCACACGAAAGCCTGCACTTGACGACCGTGTTGTATTGGGAAAATCCACACCAGACTTCACATTGGGCTGGAACAACTCCGTACACTACAAGAACTGGAGCCTGAATGCCTTCTTCAATGCAGCGCTCGGCGTTCAGCGGCTCAACGCTCTGCGTTTCTCCATGAACTCGATGATTGGAAACTCGAGAATGTTCACCGACGCCGACTTCCTGTCCGAGGTTGGAAAAACAATGCCTAAGCCGACAGTCAACGACAATCAATACATCGGCAACTCATCCAAATGGGTGGAAAACGCAGACTACCTACGCTGCGAGAACGTTACACTTGCCTACGACCTTAAGAAGTCCCAGACAGGCCTCGCAGACATGAGACTCAGTTTCAGCGTTCAGAACCTATTCACCATTACAGGTTATAAAGGCTCTAATCCTGCAGGCTATTCATTCCCTGCCAGCGAAACTGGAGAAGATGACCGCACTGCAGGTATAGACACAGGTACATACCCAACCCCGAGAACTTTCACTTTTGGTATACGTATGAATTTCTAAAAACAGACTGAAAATTTATGAAAAACAAGATATTGACAATAGGATTTGTCGCATCACTGCTGGCACTTTCATCTTGCAGTGACTTCCTGACAGAGGATGCTAAAGGCAAACTTACTCCCGAATCTTTCCCGCAAAACAAGAGTGAGCTGGACATGAGCGTCTACGCCTTATATGCACAAGTACAAGGTTTCCAATGCAATTCCAACCCGATGATCATGCAATGTCAGGGTGATGACGTTACCTCTACCACCGGTTCCAACAAAGCAGCATACCTTTCGGCTGACGCTTTTGAGACACCAACCGACTCAAAAGGATTAAAAGATGGCTGGAGCTGGCTTTATAAGATTGTCATGGCATCAAACCAGATTATAGACAAGGCGGACAAACCACAAGTATCTGAGGAAGAGAAAAAGATTGCCTTAGGTCAAGCATATTACTGGAGAGCATTTGCATACTTCAGTTTGGTGCGCCTATTTGGACCGCTGCCAATGAATTTGAACAATATTCCAGACAACAACACTACGCCACTAACGCCAGTAGAGGATGTATACAAGCAGATAATCAGCGACTTAACAAATGCTGAAAATTGCAATTTGCCAAGTCAATATACAGCAGAGCCACAAGCCATTGACAAACAAAACGTATATGTCTCTGAGCAGGCAGTAAAAGCTACAACAGCAGCAGTATACATGGCTATGGCGGGTTATCCGCTTAACAAGACTGAATATTATGCCAAAGCAGCAGCCAAGGCCAAAGAAGTAATTGATGGAGTTAAGGCAGGCAAATATAAACATGAGCTTTTAAGCGATTGGAACCATGTGTATTCATACGGTCACAACCATCACGCTGAAACACTTCTTGGAATAGATTACAACGATACACCTGGTGGCTGGAGCAGCTATGACTCACAATTATCTTCCTGTCAGCAACTTGGCTCTCTACAAGGTTGGGGAGACTTCCTCCCAGAGAGACGTTACTGGGCAGAATACCCAGCAGGTCCCCGCAAGGATGCTATCTTCGCCAAGCAGCTGTTATTGAACGATGGCAAGACATTGGTTGACTGGTGGGCAACAAAGGACGGCAACCCATATAAAGTTACTACAGGGGCTGACGGTAAGGTTGTTTCCAACTCCGTGATAGCAGAATATCGTCCTATGTTTGTGGAGTTCACCATCAACGAAGGACCAGCAAAAGCTCCCTATGACTACACCAAACCTTTCTGGGGAGGTATGTGTATAAACAAGCGTCACCAGCTCATACGCTATTCAGAAGTCCTATTATGGTATGCTGAATCCGCAGCAAGGTCTGGAGGTGATTTGACTGCAGCAAAAGAAGCACTTAAGCAAGTGCGCCAGCGAGCATACTCCGACGGGATGAAAATCTCAGAAATTGACGGTATGAATGCCGAACAATTGGCAGAAGCAGCCTATACAGAGCATGGATATGAGGTGGCAGGATATGTTCTGGCTATGGTTACTCGCCGTGCAGACCAATTCAGGATGAACAGACTCAAAGCGCACTACGATTATCGTCACGGTGAACAGAAAGTGATACTCGTGCCTAAAGGAACTTTAACACACAGTCAGGACAAAGAAGGCAATCCGTTCACATATAATCTAAAAGAGGATTTAATGCTGAAGGAAAACATGCCGGTAACTGTAGAATGGAGAAATCAATCATCTATTTATCACGACTATCCACCTACAGAGGTAGAGAAAAATGGAAATCTGAAACGATAATACATACACCATAAAGTGTCTATAACACAAATAAAAAGCGATAAAAGCAGGCGTAATGGACATTTGGTAGGCTGAAAAAGCTCCAGATGTTTGTAATGGACAAATGGTAGGCTGGTAATTTCCAGCCTACTTTGTTATATTCAGAAATCCATCAATAAACTTCTTTTTGTTGGTATCGCTTAATCCGTTATGGTTCAGTAAAGCTCTTTTAAGTTGTGAGTTGTAGCCTTCCAACATCTTGGTTGTATTCGGTATGTTTACCTCCGTATGTTCATCGTCAATTTATTAGGCGCTATTGCAGCCTATTGCCTGTTCCCCAAGAAGTCGTGTTTCAATGTACAAAGGACTATTGACACACAGCTTGCTCTGTTCTAAATTCGTCGAACTCACGTTAGATTAGAAGACGAACAAGAAAGAATGGTATAGTTGGGCAGCCAGCACATAGACCACCAGCCAGGGAGAGAGCCAGCTTATCCCGACTGACAAAGCATTA